>JABSPG010000170.1 GCA_013214445.1 Ekhidna sp.
TCAGGAATGGCTGTAATTTGGTGATCGTAGTATCCTAAGTATCCTTCAGAACCAACTCCCTCTCCCGTCAATACATTTCCGGAAACGACTCTATTGTCGTTCCCTACCACCTCAAGCTTATTCAGGCATGCTCCAGCAAACATTTTTGCGTAGGCATTTTCCTTTAACTGTGATCCAGTCAAGGCTACTAGCCTAGAAGTATCATATATACCTTCCAAAAATAATTTTCCAATAGCAGCTACTCCTACTGGATTAACTGTCCAAACCGTATCTCCTTTTGAAATCGGGTTAATGTGATGAATCTGCACACCCACATTACCTGCTGGATGAGGTCCCGAAATTCGATTTACCTGTACATTCTTTGACTGAGAAAATAGTTGAGAAACTTCTCCTTTTCCATTTACATTCAAATGAACTGTGCCATCTGTCAACTTGGATAGGACATCAAGACCAGCTTGAAAGCTCTGCTCCTGCCCCTTTAACACATAGTCATAATCTGGCGCTAGGGGATTTGTATCAAAAGTCGATACAAAGATCGCCTTTGGAGTATCTGCTGGGTCTGCAACTATCCCGTATGGTCTTTGAATGATATTGACCCAACCTCCTGACTTCTTTAGTTGCTCAATAGCATCCTCTTTTGAAAGAGAGCTAATTTCAGATGAAGAATACTTATTGAAATTCTCAAACTCAATGTCTTTATCAGCAAGGATTTTTATCTCAAGGACTTTTCGTTTTTCTCCTCGCTTAATTTCTACAACTTCCCCACTTACTGGAGCTGTGTAAAAAATATCTTCTACATTTCTCTCAAAAAGAAGTGGAGATCCAGCTTTTACATTGTCACCTTCTTTGACCAAAACTTTTGGCCTACTTAGACCAGGGAAATCAGTGGGTTTAATTGCATACGTATCGGGTGCAACAACCTCGATTATTTTCTTTTCTGCCTTACCGGCAAGGTTCAGATCAAAACCTTTTTTCAGCTTAATTGTCTGAGACATATTTCTTACTTGGGAGTACGTCTTAAAAAACGTGGCAAACTTAATCAATAATGGGATTTAAACCTTGTTCAGGATTTCATTAAAATACCTTATAATCATAATTAATCCTGAATTTGAATCATCCCAGCCTTAATAACTACTTAAGCTGAAACTGGTTCGTTCTGTTGCAAAAAATTCGCCACCTGCTCCATTAGCCATGTGGGTGTAGAAGTAGCTCCACAAATACCCACTGAGTCTTCAGGCCTAACCCAAGTCAGGTCAATCTCCTTCTCACTTTCGACAAAATAGCTCCTCGGATTATTAGATAAACATACGTTGTAAAGTGCCTTGCCGTTCGAGCTCTTTCTGCCAGCTACAAAAATGATTACATCATGCTTTTGAGAAAATCGCTCCATATGCGGTTCCCTATTTGATACCTGTCTGCAAATACTATCGTTTGCATTAAAGCTATCGGCAATAGACAAAAGGCCTTCACTTACAATTCTTTTTTCAATTTGTTCCTTTAGCTGGTAAAACCCTTTAGTACTCTTTGTTGTCTGAGAGAATAGTGTGATAGGTTTAGAAAAATCCAGCTTTTCTAAGTCCTTCTCAGTAGTAACTATAATGGCTTCATTAGCTGTCTGACCTGTAAGACCGATAACCTCCGCATGACCAGGCTTTCCATATATCACTAGCTGCCCACCTTTGTTTTTCGCTAGATCATAGGCGTTCTTAACACGGTTTTGCAACTTAAGCACTACCGGGCAAGATGCGTCTACAAGTTCAATGTTGTTTTTAATAGCCAATTGGTACGTCTCAGGAGGTTCTCCATGGGCACGAATCAATACTTTGCAATCCTTAAGTTCTTTTAATTCATCTCTAGTGATCGTACGGAGACCTTTGTTATAAAGTCTCTCAACCTCCATCGAATTATGAACGATATCTCCTAAACAATAGAGTTCCTGGCCTTCAGCCATCTCATCCTCTGCCATTTGAATGGCAAATTCAACTCCGAAACAGTAACCTGAATTCTCATCGATTTCAACCTTCATGTATTCTCTCTTTAGCTAAATCTACAATTCTTTTTACCTGATCTTCCATAGTCAAATTGCTCGTATCGATTTCAACAGCATCTTCAGCCATCTTTAAAGGGCTATCCTCTCTGGTGCTATCTGCTTGATCTCTTTGTAGCAAATTATGCTTAATAACTTCTATATCTTCTTCAATCCCTTTGCTCTGAAGCTCCAGCATTCTTCTTCTCGCTCTAATGTCTGCATCAGCCGTCATAAATACCTTTAAGTCCGCTTGTGGAAATACTACAGTTCCAATATCTCTTCCATCCATCACAACCCCCTTACCTTCTCCAATTTTTTGCTGCTGCTCCACCAATACCCTTCGAACCATTGAAATTGCACTTACTGCCGAAACTTTCTTATTAACCTCCATGGTTCTTATTTTGCCTTCGACTCCATGACCATTTAGGACCACTCCCTCCCTGTCAAATGTAATTTCACAATCATCTAAACAAGCCTCGATACTTTTTGTGTCCGTAAGATCTACTTTCTTCTCAATAAATAAATGAGTTACGGCGCGATACATCGCACCAGAATCTATGTACTGATAACTTAACTTTTCAGCTACTTGTTTTGCGGTCGAACTTTTTCCTGTCCCGGAAAAGCCATCTAATGCAATTACAATTCTTTTCACTAGCAATCTTTAATTGGACAAGGGATCGGTTTTCCCCTCTTTATTTTCTTTTTATTCTTACTGTGCGATGAGGAAGGCCCTTTTCGACAGCCCTCCGAGCCGATAAGGATCATTCCAATCAGTAATAAACAGATTGTTTTAGAAATTCTCATGAAAGTCCAGAAACGACCATTTGCCTATCCACTTTCTTCACCAGCCCCTGCAGAACCTTACCAGGACCACATTCAGTGAAGCTACTTGCCCCATCTGCAATCATATTTTGAACAGTTTGGGTCCATCGAACCGGTGCTGTCAGTTGAAGAACGAGGTTGTTCTTTATTGACTCAATGTCTGAGTATCCCTTAGCATCTACATTCTGATATACTGGACATTGGGGAGTACCAAACGATGTGTTTTCAATGGCATTGGCTAACTCTTCTCTAGCAGGCTCCATTAAAGGGGAATGAAACGCTCCTCCCACAGGTAAAACAAGAGCTCTTTTAGCACCAGCCTCCTTCATTTTTTCGCATGCTTCATTTACCGCAGAAACTTCACCACTAATTACCAACTGACCTGGACAGTTATAATTAGCCGCTACGACTACTCCATTTATTTCATTACACACAGATTCCACAATATCATCCGCTAATCCTAAGACTGCAGCCATGGTGGATTCTTGCATTTCGCAAGCTTTCTGCATTGCAGAAGCACGTTTAGAAACTAAGGAAAGTCCGTCCTCAAAACTTAAGGTACCATTTGCCACTAAAGCTGAAAACTCACCTAACGAATGACCAGCCACCATGTCAGGTTGAAAATTTTCTGATGTTAATGCTGCAACAACACTGTGAATAAATATTGCTGGCTGAGTGACTTTGGTTTGTTTAAGTTCTTCATCAGTTCCAGAAAACATTATCGTTTTAATATCAAAACCCAGAATTTCATTTGCCTGATCCATTAGACTTTTTGCTGACGGGTGATTGTCATATAGTTCTTTCCCCATTCCTGAAAATTGGGCTCCCTGACCTGGGAAAACGTAAGCTTTACTCATTCATTTACAATTTATGATCTGCTGCAAAAGTAGAAAATCAAACTAACCAACAAACCGACTTTTTAAATCTGGTGATGGCAGCATGCAATGATCCTTCTTTCCGAACCAGCGATACCGATTTTTTGCAACCAAGTCGTAGAAGAAATCTCTAATAAATTTTGGAACCAATAAGAATATGGAGACCAAGGGCCAAAGCCCGGGCAAGCCCCTGGCAATTCTCAATACAGCGCTACTTTTCGTCTTGACCTGACTTCCCTTTTTAAGAACTATACTGTGTAGAGACTTTGTGTATTCAGGTGATAGATTTTCATCTGCGAAATCACTTTGCAAGGACGCAAAGAGGAACTTCTGTTTCTTATCATTCTTGATAATAAACTGCACGGAAGAATTGCAGAGGTTGCAAACCCCATCAAAAAAAACAATCTGCTTGTCTATCGAATGATCTGTACCCACCCCTTAATAACCTCTTCTGATTCATCTGGGTTCAGTCTGGTAAACTGAACTTCAGCGGAGTAGTAGTAGATTCCTGCAGGTAAGTCATCTCCTCTCTTATTTGTACCATTCCAATTGATAAAAATGGTATTTTCAGGGTCTTTGGAATCGTATTCGAAAAGTTCTGCTCCTGTCCTACTAAAAACTTTAAATACTACAGATTCCACAAACCGAGGACAGCCCTCAGAATCCTCCAAGGGTTTAAAGACATCATTTTTATCATCGCCATTTGGAGTGATCACATTTGGAAGAATGTATCTTGGACAATTGTCATTACAAATCACCTCCGAGATGGCACTTTCATTTCCCGAACGATCTACCGCCGTAATCTGATAACAACCCGCAAGAGAAGTTAGACGTGAATGCGAATACTGAGTCTCCCTTGTTTCAGCCAATAGTTCAAAAGAATCTACCAAGCCCGACTGAGAGAAGTAGATTCGGTAAAATCGTACATCATCATCGCATTCAGGCTCCCCGCTCTCTACCCAAGAAAACTCGTTCGTAAACTGATCTTCAACACCACAAGCCAGACTTGCAAGCTGCTGTTCGCACGATAGAGAAGCATTGAATGTTACCATGATTGGAGCACACGGAGGTATGGTATCGTTTGGTTGTGCACATATAATTTGAGAATTATTGACCAACGGCTCGGGCAACAACTCATTGTCGTACGACCCTTGAGTGGTGATGTAGTAGCAATATTCAACTTCCTCATCTAAAGAAATGTCATTAAAAGAGCCATCATCCAAATAACTCAAGCCCTCCATGGTGACATCAACAGAGTCAATTAAGCGAATAGCTGAAAGATCAGATGCCTCAACATTGTTTCTAAATATATAGTGATATGGAAAAGATTGAGACGTGTTGGACCATGGCACATTTGTCTCCCAATTCAGATTTATTGCTCCTACTAAAGGCGTTGGTTCCAACCGTACCGAACTCGCCTGCTGAGAGGTATCGATCGGCTGACCTGTGTTATCATACAAGACTATTTTGTAAGAGTAGGATTCTTGCAATGTATTTAATCCAGTATCATTAAATAGTGTATCAGCAGATGGGGCTCTTACAGAGGTGAATGATCCTCCAAAACCTTGACCTGTTTTTCTTAGTACCTCATATTGATATGGTGAGGAGTCCACTGCTCGTTGCAAGGGTTCTATCCATTTCACTTGTATAGTTCCATCCGTTTCTCCGGTAGTGCCTATATCGACATTTGTTATTACTGGTGCGTCTATCAAGAGACTGTCGCAAGCTTCCTCCGAGGCAATGCTTAGTCCTCCCGAAGGTTGCTGAAACTGAGCAACTAATCTGTAGCAATATTTTGATCCTGGAGAAAGACCAAACCCATCATTGGTATCAATGAATGAGGTCTCCGATATTTCTAAGGTCTCAATTAGTTCATATCCTGAATTTTCTGGAATACCTGGATTACAGGTTGGGTCAATATCAAAAGAACCAACCCTCCTCCAAACCTGTATTGAATCGGCGTTGATGCAGGAATAAGAATCCCAAGAAAGCTGCATCCTCCGCTCGGAGATCGTTTCAGTTGCCAATCCTGTTGGAGGGGGCCCCACAACCGTAATTCTCCAAGTCTCAAAACTTGCAAGTCCAGGGGGAGCTGTAATTCCTGGGATGGTAGGCGAATCTGTCGCTTTAAACTGAATATCGTAAGGCTCAGCTCGTACCTGTCCACAATTTGTTTCCCAAGAAAAATTGAGCACGGACGGTGGTCCTAAAAACTGTCCTGGGTTTGGATCAACTACTGGAGGCGGGTTGAGTTCAAACGGTCCTCCGAATGCTTCCACTTTTACAGGATCGCCATCTACGTCAGAACCGATAATCACCCCTGCAACAACATCTCCAGCAACAACACAGGTATCCATAGGGATTTCAAGCTCAGGCGGCTCATTTTCAAAATCCCAAATAATAATTTGCATATCTCGCGTCACGAAACCCAGTCGGATGGGCACACCCCTGATTGTTCGCCACTCCTCCACTACAAATGCGACATTGAATTCCCTGTTTTCCATATCTGGAATGGTGGCGCCTCCTGGTGCATCCCACACCAAGGTACCTGTAACAGGATCAATCCTCAATGTTGGCTCCTCATCTCTTGTACTGTTCCCTTCGGCAAAGTTTTCATAGAATCTAGATGCAACTAACGACTCATATCCATTTACATCAACCCCCTCATCCTGCTTTGGAATAACAAAAAAGTATGATAGACTATCACCATCAGGATCAAATGCCCCTGGATTATGTTCAAATACTCCACCAACGACCCCCTGATCAATTGGTGGAACAGTAAATACAGGCGTATTATTCCTAATGAGCGGATCTACGACGACTAAAGTTTCAACGTAGAATGTGGTGCTTAGGGACCCAGCGATATTCTGGATATCACCATTCCGAAAATCCTCCTTGTAGCTAACTAAGTAATTTTTCCCAGCTCTGTAGGTGTATGTCAAGGTAAATCTCCACCGCTCCACACCATTGCCAATATTCACTGGTTGTTCCCAGGGAATTATCTCATCGGAATCATCCCCAAATAAATCCCCATTCCCGTAATCGAAAACTCCTTGACCAAAAGGGACACCTTCTACATCTCGATATCCAGTAAATGTGAATTGGTAAGTGAGACCATTTACCCATTTAGCAGTAACTTCTCCAGCTCGTATGTGAGTGGCTGAGGCGTATAGCGAAGACACCAACAAAAGGAAGAAGGATAATAGTCTCAGGTTTTTCATAAATAGTATCCCACTGGATATTTAGGTAAAACTAATGCTCTTTAAAAACTCATCAAATACATAGAATCTTGAGCAAACAACAGTAATGAACAAGTGCTTCCCTGTTTTAACAATCAAAATCCAAGTTTTACTTACTCATTGAGAAATTATTATTTAGAATGAATCAAAAGAAGGATTAAGATTGGCTGACAAGATTTCGGAAATTAACTTTGACTAAAATCCAATAACCCAAGTAATTAATGAGCAAACTAGTTTTTTCAGGCAGCATAGGCAGAAAGTTCGCCATGGCGCTATCAGCGCTTTTCCTGATCATATTTTTATTGCAGCATTTCAGTATCAACTTCACTTCTGTCTTCAGTGAAAAGGTATTTAACGAGATCTCACATTTTATGGGTACCAACCCAGTAGTACAATTTGCATTGCAACCTGTGCTCATCTTTGGAGTGCTTTTTCACTTCATCATGGGCTTTGTGCTAGAGATTAAGAATAAGAGTGCACGAGAGGGAAACTATGCTGTAAATAATGGTGCAGCAAATAGTACTTGGATGTCTCGAAATATGATTTGGAGCGGATTATTTATTCTGTTCTTTATGGGATTCCATTTTTATGACTTCTGGATTCCAGAAATGAACTACAAGTACATCGAGTTCAAACCGGAAGATCCAAATCGATATTATACAGAAGTTGTCCACATGTTTGAGAATCCAGTTAGGGTGGCGATCTATTCTCTTTCTTTTGTGTTTTTATCACTGCACTTACTGCATGGATTCAAGTCTGCATTTCAGTCTTTAGGGGCCAGAAGTAAAAGCTACACACCAACAATTCAAAAAATTGGTCAAATCTATGCGATACTGATTCCCGCTGGATTCATATTTATCGCCATTTATCATTACGTCAATAACCTATAAATAGAAAGAAGGTATGTCAAAACTAGATTCTAAAATACCTGAAGGTCCTTTAGCCGATAAATGGACCAAGCATAAGAATTCGATCCGACTGGTAAACCCTGCCAACAAACGCCTCATTGACGTCATAGTGGTGGGAACAGGACTAGCTGGTGGATCTGCAGCAGCCACTTTAGCTGAATTGGGCTACAACGTGAAAGCCTTTTGTTATCAGGATTCCCCAAGAAGAGCA
>JABSPG010000171.1 GCA_013214445.1 Ekhidna sp.
AGACTGGCAAGTAGTTGATCTCTCTCTGTTCCAGTTACTGGCAGTTCATATTGCCAAATTTCTGTGGTAGCATGATGTGTTGGTCCCTCGTGTGCCGGCACATCGCTTCTGTACATCCACAAAGACTTATAGAACGCTGGATCTCTTTCCCAAGGCCTCAATATTCGATAGTTAAAATCATATCCATTCATCTCAGCCCAAACTATGGTCCAGTCAATCTTCTCTTTGAGCGCCCACCCAGACGTGTCCATTGAGAGAAGTTGATTTTGCAGTTCTTTGAATTGGGGATGGCGTGCATCAAAGCCGGCTTTTGTGTAGTCCGGAGCTCCATCTAGCATTGGAGGGTTTTCAAAATCTCTCCAAACCGCAAATAGTTCTGTCAGATCCTGATAGTCAGCTGCTTTTTTTTCTAAAATTGTTTGAGTATTTGACTCTGTGCTAGGTGCTGAGCACGACGAAATGATGATAATTAGCGATAGGAAAGCGAATCTCATGAAAGGTTAGTTTAGTTTGTCCTAAAGATAGTATGGTAATTAGGAATGATGATTTGCCATAACCTGATTTTAGGGAAAATCTCTATATGGAATAGTGTTACAATCTTAATTTAAAATAGGAAGCGATGAAGAAGAAAGCTATTGCGAAAGGATCATCTTTTTATGCATGTTTCCTTCATTATATATTATAGAGGTCCTGTCGTGATGGATCGAGCTGAAAGATTACTTTAAGCAGTTTTACGATCATCATTTTCGATAAAACTGAAATTTTGTTTTACGAATGGTATGTAAAAGTTAATCAAAAGTCTGCTTTTGTCTTTTATATCCAAATTAATGGTATGAATAGTTCATAATTAGATAAGTGATATTTTGCAATTATTTTTTAATGAGTTATTTCTAGATCAATGTTTTTGAAATAATTATGAATTTTTCATGAGTTGGGTATTTTTTTGACCATATAACCAAAATTTTACGGAATTTTTAAGAATTTTGGTCACGATTTGATCGTATTTCGATGATTTATGTAAAAAATGTCATCAAATAGGGTTGAAGAGTGAATCATAATTAAACCTTTCTTAACGTAAAATGAATTTATTAGAAGAACAAACTCAGATGACAGCAGACTCGACCGTAGCGGATAGCTCGTCGATGGTCGCGGAAGTCGTCGAGCCTGTAGCAGAAGCGTCAGTAGCTTCTGTAGAGGTTGCTCCTGAATTTGTAAGTCAGATGGCTGATAATCTGCTTACAACCAACAATGTATGGATGATGGTGGCCACAGCCCTTGTCTTCATTATGCACTTAGGCTTTGCTGGAGTCGAAGCAGGTTTTGGTCAGTCAAAAAACACAGTCAACATCTTATTCAAGAATACGCTAACACCAATTATTGGAATCCTTTCCTATGCTTTTATTGGTTTCAATCTGATGTATCCCGGTTTCGAAGAGCCTGGATGGTTTGGATTTGCAGGATTTGGCTTGGAATCAATGGGGACTGCAGATAATACAGTAGGGTATGCAAGTGGTGGCTATACTTATTGGACTGATTTTCTATTTCAAGCAATGTTTGCCGCCACGGCTGCTACCATTGTTTCTGGTGCAGTTGCTGAGAGAATCAAGTTAAATTCATATTTGATCTTCACCGTAATTTTTGTCGGTATCGTATATCCTATCATTGGTAGCTGGAAATGGGGTGGAGGAGCATTAGATAGCTGGGGGTTCTATGATTTTGCGGGATCCACACTCGTACATTCTGTTGGTGGCTGGGGAGCTTTGGCAGGTGTTATCATACTAGGACCTAGACTTGGAAAGTATGTTGATGGGAAAGTAGTGGATAAGCCCGGCTCAAGTGTGCCATTAGCTGTTATTGGTGTTTTCCTCCTGTGGTTAGGATGGTTTGGATTTAATGGAGGTTCTGTCCTTTCGGCTGATCCAGCATTGGTATCATTTGTACTAGTTACTACATCATTGGCTGCATGCGCAGGAGGTCTTGGTGGATACATTACAGGATACTTGGTTTTCAAAAGATTGGATCTTGGTATGGTACTCAATGGTATTTTAGCCGGACTAGTTGGCATTACAGCGGGTGCGGATGTTATCGAGCCAATGAATGCTGTAATTGTAGGATTGGTTGCAGGTGTATTGGTGGTTTTATCTGCAATTACCCTTGACAAATTTAAACTTGATGATGTGGTCGGTGCAGTCTCTGTTCATTTGACTTGTGGAGTTTGGGGAACTCTTGCCGTTGGTATATTTTCCACTAATGCAGAGCATTCCTTTATTACACAACTTAAGGGAGTTGTCATTTGCGGAGCTGTTGCCTTTGCTGCTGCATTTATAATATTCTACTTATTAAAAGTAACTACCAGAATACGAGTATCTAAAGAACATGAGGAGGAAGGACTTGATAGCCATGAACATGGCATAAGAGGATACACCATCATCAGCGAATAGCTTTAAAACATTAAGGTCCCCCTGTCTAAGATGTGAGAGTCAGAACAGGGAGACCCATCTCAATCATTAAACTATTAAATAGTCTAACTATGAAATTCAATTCAAAATTAATTATTAAAACAACACTTGTAGCAGTCCTTTTATTAGTAATGCACGGAGTAACATTTGCACAGGAAGAAGAGTCTGAAACCGAGCCTCTAGTTATTAGTGGTTCAGTTGATACTTATTACAAGTATGATTTTGCTAAAACTGATGGAAATATCGGTACTTCCTTTGCAGGGGACCACAACTCATTTTCATTAGGGATGATCAATTTAATTGCATCTCAGTCTATTGGTAAAGTATCGTTTGTTGGAGATGTCGCTTTTGGTCCTAGAAATGCCAATTCCATTCCTACGGGTGATAATGTCGGCATACAGAACCTCTTTGTTTCCTATGCATTTAGCGATAAATTTTCTATTGATGCAGGTTATATGGGTACGTTTGTTGGGTACGAGATTATTTCCCCTACAGGAAATTTCAATTATTCCACTTCTTACCTTTTTACCAATGGACCATTCCAGAATGCAGGTCTTAAGCTGAACTACGCATTTAGTGATGCAGTGAGTGTAATGGGAGGTGTGTTCAACGATTGGAATGTATACACTGATACTGATGATGAGCTAGATTTCGGTGCACAGTTGGCAATCACTCCATCTGATGATTTTTCAGTTTACATAAACTACGCTACATCTAAGATAGATGATGGGGATGTAATTGATATCACTGGAGGGTATACTGCCGGAGATTTATATATAGGTTTCAACGCTGCATCCCGAAGTGATTTTTATACTGGTGTAGCGCTTTATCCTCAGTATAGTTTTTCTGATGATTCGGGCTTAGGTCTAAGGTTTGAGTACTTTGCTAATGATGAGGCCACAGGCTCTGATACGTCGGCAACAGCCATTACTTTGACTGGAAACTTCAAATCTGGTTCTTTGACATTTATTCCTGAATTGAGACTCGATAGTGCAAGCGATGATGTGTTTACAGATTCTGACGGAGCGCCAGCGGGATCAGCCACACAATTTTTACTTGCAGCAGTTTACTCGTTTTAATGATTAACAATTTTTGAATAATAACAAGTATTGATCCTTTACATTTGTAGAGGATCAACTTTATTTTTAAAATTTTGATAAACAAATAGAGAAAAGATGGCAAAAGCAAAACTTGAATACCTGTGGCTTGATGGGTATAAACCAACTCAAAACCTTAGAAGCAAAACAAAACTCATTGATGACTTTGGTGGAACATTAGAGGACTGCCCTATGTGGTCATTTGATGGTTCTTCTACTGAGCAAGCAGAGGGAGGTTCTTCCGATTGTCTTCTAAAGCCGGTAGCGCTATACCCTGATCCGGGGCGTAAAAATGGCTGGCTAGTGATGACAGAGGTGCTAAACCCTGATGGAACGGCTCATGAGTCTAATGGTAGAGCGACAATCGAAGATGATGATAATGATTTCTGGTTCGGATTCGAGCAAGAGTATTTTATCATGGATACCAAGACCGATCTTCCCTTAGGATTTCCTCCGGGTGGATACCCTGGTCCTCAGGGACTATACTACTGCTCTGTAGGTGGAAAGAATACGTGGGGTAGACAAATTGTTGAGGAGCATCTGGATATGTGTCTTGAGGCAGGCATTAATGTGGAGGGCATCAACCAAGAAGTTGCGGCCGGTCAGTGGGAGTTTCAAACCTTCGCAAAAGGAGCAAAGCAAGCTGGAGACGAAATGTGGGTAGCACGTTACTTGCTTCAGAGAATTACTGAAAATCATCATTATTACATAGAGTGGCATCCGAAACCAGTCAAAGGTGATTGGAACGGGTCGGGTATGCATGCTAACTTCTCAAATTCCGTATTGCGTACATGTGGAGATAAAGATGTATATGACACTATCTGTGAGGCCTTCAGGCCTGTAGTAGATGAACATATCGCTGTTTACGGTGCATACAATAACCAACGTCTAACAGGATTGCATGAAACACAGTCAATTGATCAATTCTCCTATGGGATTTCTGATCGTGGTGCTTCTATCAGAATACCAATTGCTACTGTGGAGAATGGATGGAAAGGATGGCTTGAGGATCGTAGGCCAGCGTCTAACGGTGATCCATATAAGATTGCTGCAAGAATCGTGAAGACAGTGAAGTCTGCAGATGTAAAAGTACCAGCCTAGTAATCAGTCTAAAAGCAACAAAAAGCGCGAGAGTCGCGCTTTTTGTTTTTGATGTCTATTTGTTCATTTATTCATAGGATCGCCACCATCGATCTAAATCTACCCCGTCATTTAGAAGTATTGTTTTACCAACCTCAGGTGTGAATAAAGATATTTGTTCTTCTTCTGCTTTTTTGGCTAGGCGATTTACAGATTCTTTCCATGGATGTAAGGCCAAATCAAACTTTCCCCAATGAATGGGCATCAATAGTTTGCCTTTCACATCCAAATGGGCTTGAGCAGTTTGTTCGGGAAACATGTGTATTTCACTCCAAGCTTCATTGTAAGCGCCGCATTCCATAAAAGTAAGGTCAAACGGACCATATTTCTCACCAATATCTTTGAATCCTGGAAAGTAGCCACTATCTCCACTAAAGTATAATTTCTTGTTTTTACCTATCACAGCCCAAGATCCCCAAAGGGTCTTAAATCGATCGGTCAGGGCACGGCCTGAGAAATGACGAGTGGGAGTCAGGGCAAGTTTTAATCCATTAAGTTCTATTTCATCCCACCACTCTAGCTCAAATATACTCTCTGCAGATACTCCCCATTTTTCAAAGTGTGCACCAATACCTAGGGGCATATAGAACCTATCTACCTTGTCTCTCAGCTTGACAATTGTGGGATAATCTAGGTGATCATAATGATCATGCGATATGATGACTGCATCGATTTTAGGAAGTTGTTCAATCTTTATGTGTTCCCGGTATCTGAAGCGAGAGGGTCCCATAAAAGAAAACATTGAAGCCCTTTTCCCGGTCAAGATAGGATCCATTAGCAAAGTCAAGCCATCGATTTTTATCAGTATGGTCGAATGACCAAACCATGTCACCGCTACAGTGCTATCATTGGTCTCATCAAATAGGTCGGCGCTAAATGGGACAGTCGCAATTGGCTTTTTAGGCGACTTGTCCGATTTATCAGCAAACAAGTAGTGGGCAAGGGTCTGCCTCATATCCTTGAATGACATATCCATCTTCGTTTCGATGGTATTGAAAAACACTCCCTCGCTGTAGTTGGCAGCCTTTTGCACTCGGTTGAGACGTTCGCCAGTTATTTTGCCTCCTATCTGTGGAGCAGTCTTAAAAAAAATGGTTAGTGCTCCAAACACTAGTAAGATCAAAAAGAGTATTGAAAGCATGATTCTTTTTAAGACTTTCATCAAATTGTGCCTATGGCCAACTTTTGATCAGACAATCAGGAATCAGTCTTTTTGTTTTTTTCAGGAGTTGGCTCTTCTGGCTTGGTATCTACAATATTTCCAAATTCATCAACATAGGCAATCATATCATCTAGGTTACCTCCCTTGTTATTATTCTCCTGGCGCTCTTTTTTCTTTTCTTCCTTTTCTTTTCTCTTTTGAAGACGTTTTTTTTCTTTTTGATTTTTTATAAAACTGTTTTGCGATCTACTCATGTATTGTTTTTAATTAAATAATAGGGTTTGGTGCACTCAGGGTGCTTGAGAAATCTAAAGGTAACAAATAGGTAACAAACTACCTCTTTCTTCGTCTAGAAGGAGCGTTGTTTCCTTTTCGTCTGCTTCTGCGCTCGGTTCTGGTTTTTTTCTTACCCATCTGAGATTTGGTGGGTCCGTCGTTATCACGGTTCATCCGAATATCTCGACCATTGAAAGTTACTTTCTGAAATCGTGCCGCCGCTTCTTTATCAAATCTCTTATCCAGATCAAAGTAGGAGTGGTTTTGTTTCAGTTCGATACTACCGATGAACTTTTTATGCACCTTTCCGATCTCAGATAGGAATTCAACGAGTTCAGACTTATTCATACCATCAACACTACCCAAGTTGATAAAGTATCTATTGAATCTGGATCGATCTCTATTTTCTGGAGAACCACCTATGGATTCATTTAAGTTGGCATCTACACTATCCGTAAGCGTACTTTCTATCTGAGATGCGATCAATTTTTTCAGGACATCCTCTTTAGATAGACCTTGGAATGCCTGCTTGATTTCATTATATAATCCGTCAGTCTGTGGTGTTATTTCTATACCATTGATTTGGTCAGCCCATGATTTTAATCGCATAGATTTAATGGACGTAGAGTCGGGTACATCTACTTGCTCGAACTGGACGCTAATTCTGCGTTCTAAATCTTTAATCTTTCGTCCTTCTCTTGGATTTATGAATGCTAATGAAACACCTTTTTTTCCTGCTCTCCCTGTACGCCCACTTCTGTGCGTGTAACTTTCCAGTTGATCTGGAAGTGTATGGTGGATTACATGTGTTAGATCGCTTACATCTATTCCTCTTGCTGCCACATCTGTGGCGATTAGAAGCTGCATGGAGCGCTGCTTGAATCTTTTCATGGCGGCATCTCGCTGTTGTTGAGAAAGCTCGCCGTGCAGTGGTTCTGCGCTGTAGCCAAGATCATTCAGCTCATCAGCAATTTGTTGCGTTTCTCTTCTTGTTCTACAGAACATAACTCCTCGCATTTCCGGCTGGATGTCCAGAAAACGGCGCAATGCAGCCACCTTATTCGCAGTTTTTGTAATTACATATTGGTGAGTGATGTCTTTGTTGCTTTTTTCCTCCCGATTAATCGTGACCTCTTTGGGATCATTCATGTATTTTTTGATGATCTTCCTTATCTCAGGTGGCATAGTGGCAGAGAAGAGCCAAGTGGATCTTTCGTCAGGAGTGAATGCCAATATTTCATCGATAGCTTCCTTAAAGCCCATATTTAACATCTCATCAGCTTCATCCAATACCACGTATTTAATATTGTCAAGCTTTACTGATTTACGCTTAATTAGGTCCAAAAGCCTGCCAGGTGTAGCGACAATGAGTTGTGTAGGTCGTCTGAGCGCTTTCATCTGGTTGGTGATTGCAGCTCCTCCGTATACTACTTCGACGTTTAGTTGTTTGTGGTCTTTGGAAAAGTCAATAAGCTGCTTTGCTGTTTGCTGTCCCAGCTCCCTTGTTGGAGCCATTACCAATGCCTGCGTAGTAGGGTCGTCAGAATCTATTAATTCGATTAGAGGTAAACCGAATGCTGCAGTTTTTCCTGTTCCTGTTTGAGCCAGTCCGATAAAATCGCAAGGATCATTTTCTAATAGCAGTGGAATTGCTTGGGTCTGTACTGGTGTGGGCGTAGTGAAACCCAGTTGATTGAGGGCTTTCAGCGTATTGGGGGAGAGCCCAAGAGTTTCAAAATTGTTCAAGAACGTAGCGTTAAATATGAGGCGCGAAGGTACGTTTTATTCTGGAGAATGCCTTTCTAGGCAGGCTCTTTAAAATTTTATTCTATGGATTTCAAGGTTTGGTATTATTGGTCGAAGTATAATTTGTCTACATTGCTCCTCT
>JABSPG010000172.1 GCA_013214445.1 Ekhidna sp.
GGTTCGATTCCACCAGGGACAATCAACGTTTCCGTGATGCAGCTGGCCATCCTAAACAAAAGAAGAGCTGCAATATTTCTTGCATTAGCAGCTTCGTCCGTTGAATTCATTTATGCAGGAATAACTGTCCAGTTTCACATTTTCCTAAATCAAAATGAGTCCATCGCAGATTACTTCCGAATCGTCACATCAATAGCACTAATCGGCCTAGGTATCTCAAACATTATTTCAAAATCTACCTCCAAATCGATTAAGTTAGATACTAAAGTGTCCGGGCGGCATGGTTTTGTTAGAGGGCTTGTCTTAGGTTTTTTAAACCCCATGACCATTCCATTCTGGCTTGCCATTACTACCTACCTGGAAAACGACCATGTTATCAACTTGCAAGGATTTGGATTTTGGATCTATCTGGTAGGACTATCACTTGGGACCTTTTGCCTCCTTGTCACAGTGAATGCATTGGGCAGACGATTCACAAGAATTGCAGACAATCACTTTTTGGTACACAAGGTGCCTGGTTTTATACTACTTGGTTTAGGTGTCTATTTTCTGCTAAAGTTGGTTTTGTAATGGGATCGGATTTGAACCGACCCCAAGACCTACTTCACTTAACTGGGAATTCGAATCTAATTGGCTCTTCCAATAATACCGAGGCTATATTACCATCTTTGTCTTTTGTCTGATATTCTAAAACATCAACTCTTAATACTCCATCCACAGCAGGCAAAAGTCGATCTCCGAGCTGTATCATTTCTCCAGTTTTTACAGACCAACGACCTTTTCCATTTGAAATCAAAGTGGTCTCAGTTTCTGTAATCCTATATCCAACAATATTTTCATCTAGCTCGGCATTTATGCGAACAAAAAGTGTCTCACTTGTTCTAGAGATTCCCTTTTCTATATCCAAAAGACCATTTTTTGTAAAAATCTGAACGCTAATTAATTCATTCCTGAATCCTTCAGTGTTAAATGAAAATGAGCTAATTGACCCAATTACCACCATCACTAAAACCATCAATGACACTCTTGCCACAGTGCCGTCTTGTCGTTTTGTTGTTTCCATCATATTAAATCTTTGTTTTAAACTTGTTTGATTACTTAAATGGGTAGCTGCGCGAAACGATACTCCCGTTCGTGCTTTAAAGAGCAATTCCTGATATTCCAACTTATCACAACCTTGATCTATCACATGTCTATCAGCTATAAATTCGTGACTTGCTTTAATGTCTTTTTTTAGAAGCCAGATGAAAGGATTGAACCAAAATAAAATCGAGGAAATTTCCAGAAGAATTACATCAATTGAATGTAGCTGATCCTTGTGTAGTTTTTCGTGGATAACTATTGGCTTTAATTGAACTTTTTCGGTTTCTCCTCTTCGTAGGAATAACAGATGAAAGAATGAAAAAGGTGAAATCGGCTTATTCGTTTCCACTAACTCAAAGCCCCATTTTCTACTTTTTTCCGATCTAATATAGAGTTTAATTAATCCTATAACGCCAATAAGAAATTTGCTGAAGAAAAAGCAGACCCCAACTAAATAAAGAATCATAAATAAACTCATTTCCTCTTCTGATGTATCTCCAGAATATGTATTGATGGTTCTGGAAGTGTTTTGGAGAAGTTCCTCAAACTGATTGGGTTCATTAGGAGAAGTGAATTGAATGGATGGGATCAATAAAAAAAGACAAGAGAATAAGAGAACTCCGATACCTACAAACCGCTTGACCTGATGGTCTCCACCACTATAAATGATTAGGCGATAAAGTAAATAGAAAACTGCAAGAGCAATGTTTGATTTGATGAGGTAAGCTTCCATTATTATTTGTTTTTCTTCTGTATTTGTTTTTGAAAATGATTGATCAGGTCCTCCATATCTTGTGTGCTTAATTCTTCTTCAGTACCAAAAGCTGAAACCATGTTTTTGAATGAGTCTGCGAAATATCGTTTCACAAATGACTTCATATACTTTTTTGTGTACTCCTCTTTTTCAATAATAGGAAAGTACTCGAAGGAGTTTGCCACAGGTCTCCTACCGACAAATCCTTTCTTTTCCAAAATCTTAACAATAGTGGCAACTGTTGTATAAGCTGGCTTGGGATCACCATATTCATTCACAAGATCTCTGATCATGCCTTCTCCTATAGACCAGAGATTTTTCATCGCCTTTTCTTCAGCCTTAGTCAGTGTTTCCATAAATAAAAGTGTTATACAACACAATTCTACTAAATATTTAGTAGAAACTACTAATTTATTAGTAGATCTTTTTGAAAGACCTTTTTGGCGCTCTTTTTATTACTAGTTATCTAATTCTTTAAATACATTTTACCGTCCATCCACTTTCCTTTGAGGTCAATGATATTTTCTATTAGTATTGGACATAAAGAAGACCAATAACCATGAAAAAGCTTATAACACTTCTGCTATCCCTTCCAATGATTGCCATCGCACAGGACAAAAAGATACTGGACCACAGTGCCTACAATGAATGGCGCAGCATTGGATCACATGCCATTTCCAACGATGGTAATCACATAGTCTATTCGCTTGAACCAAATGGATACGGAAATGAGTCCATCCTATTGCATGAGTTCAGTGGAGAACTTGTGCTGGAGCACCCTCGATCGTACAACCCGGCCCTTTCTAATAATTCAGAGTTTCTAGTATTCAAGGTATCCCCTGACTTTGATGAAGTCAGGGATCTAAAAAGAAAAAAAACCAAAGAAAAAGATCTACCTAAAGATACACTCGCGGTTTACCAGATTGGAAATCAGGTGATGACAAAAATCGCAGGATTGAAGTCATTCAAGGTTCCAAAAAAATGGGATGACTACCTCATTTACTTATACGAGCCAGAGCCAGATACCTCTAAGAAAGGTGAAAAAAAACGTACAAAGAAGAATGGCTATGATCTAGTCGTTCATAATCTGGCTAATCAAACCAAACAAACCTTCTCCTATGTACTAGATTATGAAATATCGGAAGAAGGAGCAGCTCTTGCATTGAGTACCACAGGGAATGACAGTACCATCAAGGAGGGAGTATACATCTTTGACTTTGAAGGCAATACGTTCAAACCTATCTTCAGGTCAAAAGGCAAGTATTCTAACATGGCTTGGGACAAGTCAGGCACACAGCTTTCTTTTACCTCAGATACAGACACTACGAAGGCCCTTCAAAGGGATCACCACTTGCACTACTTCAAAAGTGGTTGGGACAGCACAAAAACGGTTGTTTCCAACGCTGCACTAGAAAACTTGAAGGTAAACAGTGATTTTACTCCATATTTCTCAGAATCAGGAAGCAGATTGTTCTTTGAGACGAAAGAGTTTCCAATATTGCAAGACACAGCGCTACTAGACGATGAAATCGTGAATGTCGAAGTTTGGAACTACCAAGATCAACGGCTGTTCACTCAGCAAGAAAACCAGCTTAAGAACGACAAGAAGTTTGGCTATTTGAGCTACTATGACATCAAGACTGAAAAAATGGTGCAGCTCGGAGGACCTGATTTTTCCAGGGCGCTTATAAGCAATCAAGGTGATGGCACTACCGCCTTGGCACTTAGTGACTACAATTACCGAAAGCTGATCACCTGGGAAGGGTACACCTTAAACGATATCTATACGATTGATCTATCAGATGGCAACAAGAAGCAAGTACTAGAGGGTGTAAGAGGATCAATTAGACTTTCTCCATCAGGACAGTATGCTTATTGGTACAACAATGGAGACACAGCGTGGTACGCATATTCATTTGAAGAAGCCAAGACCCGCCAACTAACCACAAACAAACTGTCTGCCTTTTACAATGAAGTGCACGATACTCCATCCGATCCTTGGCCCTATGGAATTATGAGCTGGACAGAAAATGATGCCCGTTTGCTGATCTATGATCGGTATGATATCTGGGAAATTGACCCTAGCATGAAGGTGCAGCCTAGGAAAATCACTCCAAATGGGAGAAAAGAAAAGCTTACTTACAGATATGTGAAGTTGAACCCTGAAGAAAGGTTTATCAAGAAAAACCAGAAGTTGACCCTGACTGGATTTTATGAGGGAGACAAGAGTGAAGCAGTATTCTCCTGGACATATGGCAAAAACGACCTCAAAAAGCTCTTGAGCGGCCACTTCCAATACAATGCATTCAAAAAGGCAAGAGACAGTAAAAACGTAATATTCACGAAAGAGAACTATCAGGTATTTCCAGATCTACTGGCTACTGACCTCACTTTCAAGAATCCAAAGAAGTTTAGCAACATCAACCCTCAGCAAAAAGAATATAACTGGGGTAGTATTGAACTTGTGTATTGGAACTCGCTAGATGGCCAAAAAATGGAAGGAATGCTAGTGAAACCAGAAGGTTTCGATCCTTCCAAGAAATACCCAATGATTGTCAACTTCTATGAAAAAAGCTCCAACAGGCTGAATAGGCACAGAGACCCCTATCCGGGACGATCTACAATCAACTATAGTTTTTACGCTTCCAGAGGTTATTTGATATTCAATCCCAATGTGAATTATAAGACAGGATACCCAGGAGAGGACGCATATAATTGCGTGATTCCTGGAGTTACCTCACTCATCGAGAAAGGATTTGTAGACGAAGAGAATATAGGTGTGCAAGGTCACAGCTGGGGTGGGTACCAAATTGCACACCTAATCAATGAAACGAATATTTTCAAGTGTGCCGAGTCTGGTGCACCTGTGGTAAACATGATCAGTGCTTATGGCGGAATACGATGGGGTTCAGGACTTAGTAGGATGTTTCAGTATGAAAGAACGCAGAGCAGAATTGGAGGGACACTTTGGGAATATCCACTTCGATACATCGAAAATTCACCCATCTTCTATGTAGACAAAGTAAAGACGCCAGTGCTCATATTGCATAACGATGAAGATGGTGCAGTGCCGTGGTATCAAGGCATTGAATACTTTGGTGCTTTGAGAAGACTTGGGAAACCCGCATGGCTATTAAACTATCGAGGTGAGCCACATTGGCCGGTCAAAGTCCAAAATAGAATTGATTTCAATATTAGGCTAGCACAGTTTTTTGATCATTATCTGAAGGGAGAACCTATGCCTAAATGGATGAAGGATGGTGTTCCTGCCACTGAGCTGGGTATTAAGCAAGGTTATGAACTAACTGACAAATAGCGCTTATTTAGAGGTGATATGCTCTAGGCATGTCACCTCTATTATTAGCTCTTGATCTCTCCTCCTCCAAACATCACAAACCCCTTGATATAGACCGTGGCAGTTGGTTCCCTGCTAATATTAGTTCTGGAATCAGTGAATCCGCCAAAAATTGCAGTCGCATTCATCTGAACCTTCCAGTCTTCCGGTACCATTAGTTCAACTCCACCAAACATGCAGAAAACCTCAATGACCGCACCGTCTTCAGCATTTGAGTTTCTAAGATCGATTTCTGTTCCACCAAAAATGCTAGTTGCTTTTCCGCCTTGTAGACCGCTAGTGATGAACTTCTTTTCTACCCCCCCGAAGATCGCTACTTCATCAAAATAATCTTCTTCACTCTCATTTGCGCCTTTTGGTTCCGATCTTCTTCGAAGGATAAATGATAGACCAATCAAAATGAGAACTGCAGGCCAGATTTCCCCAATTCTTACCACGTCATAATAATGCAAGTAAAAGACGGTGGCCAAACCAAAAAATATTAATGAAGCTCGTATACTACCCGATAACAAGTTCATGATACCCAAGATGACAAAAACAGCTGGCCAAGAAAACAAATAATAGGGAATTTCGATATCGAATCCCAAATTGTCTAAAAGGAAAACAGCACCAATAATTACAAGTATTACCCCAACAATTGCGCTCTTCTTATTTGATGAAGCCATAAGTCTATCAATTTGCAATCAAAGGTATTCAATCTAAAAGTACTGATGCAATAGTGCTCTTTTGGTCAATTAAACCAACCAAATAAGAGGGAAATACCAAAGGTTAGTCCATCAAAATCTCCATCATCGAAGAAGTCTGAGTCCACACCAATGGTCTTTTGATAGCCTACACCGGCATTGATCTTGAACCAGTAAGCAATATTGGCCTCACCATAAAGCTGCGGATTAAAAACGAATACATCATCATCATTGACTTCTTGGTTAGTCCCAACCGATTTCGTTGTGATACCTCCCCAACCAAGTCTAGTTTCAACACCAAAGTGAACCAGCTCATCAGGTTTGATATTATAACCTAACCAAAAACCTCCGTGACGGAAACTCGAGGAATAGTCCATTCCATCAAGAGTCGTCTCTGCATTGCTAGCCAGTCCTAATCCGTATCCACCTATGAAGAATGTATTGTCAAACAATACTGCTCCACCCCCACCGGTGAGTGTTGAGAGTTCTCCATCTATTGGCATAAAGGAAAATAGAACCCCGCCAAAGCCCGAGATATCTTCTGGATCATTTCCAATGAGTGTTTTTGGTCGACTGCTTTGGCTAAGGGCAAGAATGCTAGTCGAAAGACATAGAGTAATAAATAAAGTCCTTTTCATTTTTCAGTGTTTGAGTTGTGAATTTATATCCTCAGAATATCTCAAGGACAGATAAAATGATGGAATGTTTCCTTCGTTGGATGAATTGTAGCATTTGCTGAATCAGTCAGAATGACCTGCACAGCAATATTCATTCGGTCAGGTTGTCAGGTGCAATTAGACATTCCTTTTTGGAACAGCTTTTGCCAAGTATATAAACATAAAAAAGGAGTAAGGATGAGAGTAGATAAAGAAATAAGCAAACGCTTAGCGGAGACAGCAAATATTGTAAATACAATAAATGGAGGTACCGTATACCCCACATTTCATACAACCACGGAAAAGGACCATTACCGACTGGAAGTGAGTGCGCCTACAATCCAACCAGAGGATCTTAAAGTAGAAGTTAATGGTAGCGAACTCCTAGTATATCAGAAAATTCATGTGAATGCTTATACGCTTCCAAACGTTTTGGGTCTTATCAAAATTGCTGCTGATGTTGAATTGGAGGGTATATCGGCCGAATTTGAAGATGATGTACTTGTCGTGATCATGCCCTTTAGCGAGATGACGGGTGGATTTCAGAAAGAAATAGACATTTACAAGAAATGAATACCCAGCCATTTTTAGGTTAGTTAAATGGAATTGCTCCTTGATAAATAGAACTCCCTTATTTTGCAAACATGACTGTCCACGAAATCAATAATTATTTCGGAGACATGGATCTGTATTTGATGGATCAGATTCTGAAAGGCAATATCCCAAGGTCCGGAAAAGTATTGGATATTGGATGTGGAAATGGTAGAAACGGAATCTACTTTCTACAAAATGGCTTTGAATATCATGGTTGGGATAAAGACAAATCCAGCATCCGTTTGCTAGCGTACCTTGCAAAAGGCACAGATCATAAAGAAGCTGCATTCAAGCATACTGATTTCCTAACTGAAAATGTACAGGAGCGCGCCGATCTAATCATCTGCTCAAGAGTACTTCACTTTGCGGATTCTCGTGAAACGTTTTTCAGAATGTGGGAGAAACTTGTTTCCCTTTTAAAGAAGAAAGGCATCCTCTATGTAAGTATGGACTCCACCGTCGATACCACGCTAGGAAAAGAACTCCAAAGCGGTCAGACAGAATTTCCAGACTCTAAACTTCGTTTTGCGCTAACCTTGGACATCTTCAAAGAAATGAAAAAAGGGTTCGAAGAAATCGAACCCTTAATAACAATAGCGCACCATAATCAGCGCGCTCAAAGCTTTTTGCTACTAAAAAAGAATTAAACACATCCCTGCGCCAACATCGCGTCGGCTACTTTCACAAAACCTGCAATATTTGCTCCTTTTACATAGTCTACATAGTTACCATCCATCGCGCCGTGATCCACGCAATTCTGATGAATATCTTTCATAATACCTCTCAACTTCTCGTCTACCTCTTCTCTTGTCCACGAAAGTCTCAAGGAGTTCTGTGACATCTCCAAACCAGAAGTAGCAACTCCGCCGGCATTCGAAGCTTTACCTGGGC
>JABSPG010000173.1 GCA_013214445.1 Ekhidna sp.
GGATGAAGAGGACAAAATAGGAATTCACTCTAGCAGTGGGGCTGAGCTCGCATTTGGTTTGGACTCGACTGAATATAATTCGGGTTGGGTTATGCATAGAGACGGCTATGCAGGTTACCTTGATCGTCTAGGTCGTGAGGTTTTACCTCTGCAGTACAAGTCAATCAAAATTGAAAACGGAAAACCAAGGCCTGTACGATTTCCAAGATGGGATATCTATGCAGGGAACGAGTTGTTGTACAGCCAAGAATGCGATTCTCTAAGGAGGGCTGACGAGAATTTTTTGCTGGGTTATCTCAATGGAGTTGGCCATCTCATACGGGATGATGAAGGGTCATCTATTTTGCATGATATCAAAGTGATTCAAATCACTGATGGACAGCTGATTGTGCAAAATGAAAGTACGAAAAAATGGTCGGTGCTTTCAAGTGAGGGAAAATCGGTAATCAGCGGATATGATTCGATTTTTACCGTTCAAGAAGGTGTTTACGTGCCTCGAAATGATGGAAAACACTATTTGTACAATAAAGGAGGAGAGCTACTGGAGAGAAAAGCTTTTGAAAAAGTTAGTATA
Source organism: Ekhidna sp. (assembly GCA_013214445.1). Classification (GTDB taxonomy): domain Bacteria; phylum Bacteroidota; class Bacteroidia; order Cytophagales; family Cyclobacteriaceae; genus Ekhidna. The sequence goes on from JABSPG010000173.1 coordinate 575, forward strand.
GGTCTCAAGGATCAATTGATAGTGAAGCGGAATGGGTATTGGGGATTGGTAGAGATCAACGGAAATGGTATAACAGCTTCTAAATTCGATCGCATTCAAATAGGGGCAGATAACTATTTCATCTCCTACTTAAACAGATGGGGAATCATGGATCGAAAGGGAGAATGGATTCTAAGGCCTGAATTTGCTGAAGTTTTTTCCTTTGAAGACTTCATTGTTGGCAGAAGGGGGCAAGGGTATTCAATCTTTCAAGGCTCAAATTTGGTAACGAAGACAACAGATCGTCCTGTTGGCAAGTTGGGATCATCGATTTTGTTTGAAGATGAGCATTCAAGATTTCGGTTGTATGGCCCTATCACTCCGCAAAGTGGTGAGTATTTTGATAAGATTCAGTCAACAGAAGGACACTATATGTTGTATAACGAAGGCAGGGTTTCCATTACTGATTTTGAAGGTGAAGTCATAGTGCCCTCAGCTTTTGCTATCGAAGAAGTAGGTGGGTTTAGTGAAGATCGTTTCTTGATAAAGAAGGAGGGTAGATGGGGGTTTGTAGATGATGAAGGACGTCTGGTGATTAGCAATCGGTACGATAGTGCGAGGGTGTTTGAAGAAAACAGAGCTGCTATTCTGCTCAGAAACAAATGGGGTTTTATAGATAGTCATGAAAATTTGAAGGTCCAACCCTACTACGATGAGGTTAGCAATTTTAGTGGGGCAATTGCCACGGCAAAACGAGACGGTAGTTTTGGATTGATAAATAAGAATGGGAAAGAGGTTATTGGTTTTGGATGGCATTTGATTAGACGATTAGCTTCAGGAAACTATTTGGTAAGAAATGGAAATGATGCATTTGGATTAGTGGATGATTCGGGAACCTTTATCCTAAGGCCTGCCTATGATACTTTAGAGGATACAGGAAACGAGGTTCTGGTCTCTAAAAATGGAAAATGGAGTATTCTTGAGTACACTGGTCAGCCTCGATTTGAGACTAGCTTTGAAAAAATTATTTCACTAGATAATTTGCTTTTAATCAAAAATTGGAATTGATTTCCCTCTTTTACTAAAAGAGAATCCACTCTTACCTTAGAATTTAATAATGGATTTTGGTCAACTATTAGAGTCTGTGACTCAAAATATTAGCGAGGCAGTGTTCCGGAGCGATAAGGATCGTCTTATTTATGTGAATAATGCTTTCGTAAAGATGTTTGGTTACGCATCAGCGGATGACGTGACAAGTGCTCCGATAGTAGACATGTACAAAGACCCAAGAGATCGGTCACGTCTAATTCAAAAACTCTACGCCGAGCAAACTTATGAAAATGAAGAAGTAAGATTCCTTAGAAAAGATGGTTCTGAGTTTGTAGGTCTTATGAGTACCACGGTTCATACAGATGAGGAAGGAAATACTTATTGGGATGGAGCAATCAGAGATGTAACACATGAAAAAGAATTCATTGATAGAATTAGATCTCGAGAGCAGCTTCTGGAAAGCATAAACAAAAATATCAATGAAGCAATCTATCGAAGTGAGAATGCCAATGGGATCATCTATGTAAATGATGAATTTATAAAGATGTTTGGTTTTGATTCTGCTGAGGAAGTGATGCAGGTGGATCCCAAAGATTTATACAAGAATCCGGATCAAAGGGCACTTATCGGAGAAGAGGTACTAAAAGCAGGTTCTATTTCGAATAGGGAAATCGAATTCCGGAGAAGAGATGGGAGTACATTTTGGGGATACTTGAATTCTATCAAAATAGAAGGAGTAGACGGTAAGATGTACTTTGATGGAGCCGTAAGAAACATTAGTAAGGAAAAGGAGGCCGAGAATAAGTTGATGAAGTATGCTGAAATGCAGCGTATACTGATTGACTTATCAACAAAGTATATTGATTTACCTCTTGAGGAGGTTGGTCAAGCAATTAATGATTCGCTTAAGGAACTAGGTACTTTTGTTCAAGCAGATAGATCTTATGTGTTCGATTTCGACAAGGAAAAAGGGATCACCAATAACACGTATGAGTGGTGCGCAGTAGGCATAAGCAGTGAGATGGAAAGGTGCCAGAATGTTCCATTAGCGATGATGCCGGGTTTGGTAAATGCCCATCTCAACGGAGAGCCTTTTATTTGCTTAGATATAGATAAGCTTGAAGAATTAGAATACAAACGACACCTCATTGCTCAGGGAATAAAGAGTATTGTTACAATGCCAATGATCCATGATAAGGAATGTGTAGGTTTTGTTGGCTTTGATTGGGTAAAGGCACCTCATCCATCTAGCGAGAAAGAAGTGCTGTTGCTTGAGCTTTTTTCGGAAATGTTAGTCAACATTCGAATTCGATCACACAATGAAAGTGAATTGAGAAAACTCTTTGATAAGACTACTGAGCAGAATCAAAGGCTAAAAGATTTTTCTTACATCACCTCACATAATTTTAGATCTTCTGTGGCAAACTTGGTCGGCTTGCTTAGTATCATCGAAGATGATCCAGGTAACAAGGAATACTTTGACATGCTCAAAGCGACCGCTTTGAAGTTGAATTTGGCAATCGATGCGATTAACGATTTACTGAATTTTGAAAAAGATATTTCGACACTGGACAAGGAAGATATAAATCTTTTGGAGGTTGTAAACGATGTGATTTTTCTAAATAAGAAATCTGCTATTGAGAAGAATATTCAGTTCAATATTGACATAGATGAAAGTCTAACGTTAAGAATCCTTCCTGCGTATCTGCAAAGTATATTACATAACCTCATCACCAATGCCATGAAGTATGGAGTGACGGAAGATCAACGAAAAATAAATATTTCAGCAAAAAAAGAATCAAAAGAAGTATTTTTAACAATAGCCGACCATGGTCGTGGAATTGACTTGAGTAGATATCAAGGAAAAATGTTTCAGCTTGGTTCTAGATTTCATGCAGAAGTAGATAGTGGCCATGGTATGGGATTGTATATGACCAAGCAACAGGTGGAAGCTGTGGGAGGTCGAATAGAAGTTGAAAGTGAATTGAATAAGGGGACTAAGTTTAAAGTATATTTCAGTGCAAAATCTTAGTAGAATATTGCTCGTGGACGATGATCCAATTTTTTTAACGCTTGCAGAGCTTGCGATCAAGAAAGATAGTGATTCCATCGAAATTTTTAAGGCCATGAATGGTGAAGAAGCTATCAGTTTCTTAAAATTAAATGCCGTTGATATTATTTTTCTTGACCTCAACATGCCAGTAATGAATGGCTGGGAGTTTTTGGATGCGCTACCAGAAATTGAAAGTCATGATGAAAAGATTTACATCCTTACTTCCTCTATCGACCCATCAGACCAAAAGAAAGCAGATCAAAGCCCCTTAGTTACCGCCATGCTAGAGAAGCCATTAGATCGCGAGAAGATAGCTAAGACTTTATCGAACTAATCGGAAAATAATTCGAGTTGTCTAGGGAGTAATTGAAAACTCATCCTATGATGAGGAGTTGTGCCCGTTTGCTCTATGCCCACCCTATGAGCCTTTGTTGGATATCCAACATTGGTACCCCATCCATACTGAGGATACTCCTCGGCTAGACTTTTCATAAAATCATCTCTATAGGTTTTAGCTAATATCGAAGCAGCTGCAATAGACAAGTACTTTCCATCTCCCTTGATGATGCACTCAAAGGGAATCTGTTTGTAAGGCTTAAATCTGTTTCCATCAATGATCAAGAATTCTGGCGATTTACTTAGTTTTTCAACTGCTCTGTGCATGGCTAGATAACTCGCATTCAAAATATTTATTTCGTCAATTTCCTTAGGTGTGGCGGTACCAATTCCCCAAGCCACAGCGTCCCTTACGATATCTTTTCTTATCTCATTTCGCTGTTTTTCTGATAGCTTTTTAGAGTCGTTGAGTTCAGGGTGTTTGTATCCCATGGGTAAAATTACCGCAGCAGCCACTACAGGACCTGCTAAGCAGCCTCTTCCTGCCTCATCGCACCCGGCTTCAATTTTTAGGTTTTGAAAATGAGATTTGAGCATGCCGACAAATCTATAACATGTAGGTCTGATAGATATTTATGGATAAGGTACAATCCATAATTCAATGGAAGAGAAAACAGATAGAATGTAATCTGGTTTACACTATCATAGAATTACTTATCCTCGAAATCTATGGATTCGTTTTAGAGTGGAAGTGAATTAATTAAATCATAGTATGAAATACATAGTAGTTTTTGCAGTGCTCTTTTTGTTTAGTTGTCAGACTCAGGGAACTGAAAATAATAAGGTTGTAAAATCAGATGAAAAAGTTGTTATCGACTATCAAGCTCTGGATACTGCGACTTTTGCAGGAGGTTGTTTTTGGTGCGTGGAAGCATCCTTTGAGCAAATAAAAGGAGTTGCTGAAGCTGTTTCTGGTTATTCTGGCGGCAGTGCTTCAACTGCGGACTATCGCAAAGTGAGTTCAGGGCTCACCTCGCATGCAGAAGCTGTGCAAATCTATTTCGACCCCTCAGTCATCAATTATGAGACACTATTGGAAATCTTCTTTACTGCGCATGATCCAACGCAGTTGAATCGTCAAGGGCCAGATGTAGGGACACAATATCGATCAGAAGTATTTTATCACAATGATGAACAGAAACAGCTCACTGAAGCTAAGATGAAAGAGTTAGCCTCAGATTTTTCAAAGCCGATTGTCACTAAGCTCAGTAAGTTGGACGCATTTTATATTGCTGAACAGTATCACCAAGATTATAAAGAAAAACACCCTAATAATGGCTACATCATGAATGTATCTCGGCCAAAAATTGAGAAGGTCGCTAAGAAGTTCAAAGACTTGCTAAAGAAGTAGATTATTCTGACCTCTAGACATTGGGATTTTCATTTTCTTCAAAGAACTTATCGATGGCAGCTACTGCGCAATTTTTACGGTCACCTTCGATTCCTGAAACTATTGCAAAAGGTAGCTGATGCTCCTTTAGGTAATCCTCGTAAATGTCGAAAAAGTGTTTCCTCATAGTAGGATGTTCTCGCTGTGGATCAGGAGTCCAAGGGATATCGATATTATTCAATAGGTAGAAATCATAGGGCCTATTCGCAAGTTGTTCTTCGATCCATTTGTCTGTATTGCCATATTTGTGATCACTCCAGATCTTAATCACTATCAAATTCGTGTCACAGAATAAGTACTCGTTTGAATACTCTGCTTTATCATCTTCCCAAGCTAGTTGACCTTCGGCTATTGCTTTTAGGTCATATTGCTCGTATTTCTTTGGTAGTCTATCAAGGTAGAACCTAGCGTATTCGGGCACCCATTCACAGTCATAGTGTCTGGCTAAATGTTGACAAGATTCACTTTTGCCTGTAGACTCAGGTCCAAGAACGACGATTTTTTTAGGTTTCATTGAGTTGCATTTTTCTGTTCCATGAAATCCAGCCGAGAATGGCTAGACAGGTAAAGACCATAAATTGAAAACTGGTGAAAGGCAGACCTTTGTAGATGTATAAAGGGACTGAAATGATGTTGCATGCAATCCAGAATAACCAATGTTCTATTTTCTTGAGTGCCATCAAGTACATTCCCGTAATTGCGAGTCCGGTGGTTAAAGAATCAATAAATGGTACAGTACTATCTGTAAACTTTATCAATAGGATAAAGATTAATGCGGTAGCTGAAAGAAAAGTAAAAATATTTATGAAGTGACCTTTGGCGGAACTCTTAGAGATTGGTATTTGGCTCGCACCCAGATCTTTCGTGTTCTTCCAATTCCACCATCCGTAGACACTCATGATGAAATAATATACATTTATGCCTGTCTCTGCATACAGACCGTAGACGTAAGTCAGGTAGACAAAAATGGTGACACTGACAATGCCAAATGGGTAAACTAAGATGCTTTCTTGTTTGCTAAACCAGACACTAAGTATCCCGCAGATGACCGCCACAAATTCTATAAAACTGGTTTCTAGAAGTTGTGAATAAAATGAGTTGATTAGTTCCATATTTTGGCTAAGAACCGGTTGATGTCGGCAAGCATTCTTTTACGCGGTAAAAATATCTCTTGTAATAGTACTTATTCTAAGCAACCGACATAATTTTGCACGGCAAATAATCATAACAGTTCTGTATTATTTGCCATGATGACAAACGATAAATTCCTCTTTGAAGCACTTACTTACGACGATGTGCTTCTTCTTCCAGGTTATTCAGATGTTCTTCCCCGTGACGCAGATACTTCTGCCCAGATCACAAGAAACATTCGATTGAACATTCCTCTTGTATCCGCAGCTATGGATACGGTGACAGAAGCGAAGCTTGCCATTGCAATGGCGCTCGAGGGCGGAATAGGGATCATTCATAAAAACATGAAAATCGATCAGCAGGCCGCTCAGGTGCGAAAGGTTAAACGATCGCAAAGTGGTATGATCTTAGATCCTGTTACATTGTCTATCGATGCAACAGTTAGTGATGCTGAGGCAATCATGAAGGAAAATAAGATTGGTGGAATTCCTGTGGTTGATAAAGAAAACAAGCTAATCGGAATTGTAACGAATCGTGATCTACGTTTCGAAAAGAAATTGAAGAAGCCCGTCAAGGATATCATGACGAAGGAAAATTTGGTAACTGCAACGGCCGAGGTGGGCTTGATTGAGGCAGAGGCAATCCTTCAGGAACACAAAATCGAAAAGCTTCCCATCGTCGATAATGACGGAAAACTAACGGGGCTCATTACCTACAAGGATATTCTAAAGAATAAGGACAGACCTAATGCGTGCAAGGACGAATACGGTAGGTTGAGAGTAGGTGCTGCAGTAGGGGTGACACCAGATATCGAGGATCGAATTTCGGCTCTTGTGAAGGCCGGTGTAGACTTAGTTTCGATTGATACAGCTCACGGTCACTCAAAAGGTGTAATTGACATGGCGAAAAGAATCAAGAAAGCCTTTCCTGATCTGGAAACGATAGTGGGAAATATTGCCACTGCAGAAGCGGCCAAAGCCTTGGTTGAGGCTGGCGCGGATGCTGTCAAAGTTGGAGTAGGCCCAGGTAGTATATGTACAACACGTGTAATAGCCGGGGTGGGTGTTCCACAACTCTCAGCAGTCTATGAGTCAGCAAATGCAATCAAAGGATCAGGAGTCCCTGTGGTAGCAGATGGGGGTATTCGGTTTTCAGGGGATGTTGTGAAAGCTCTTGCTGGTGGTGGTAATACGGTTATGATTGGGTCATTACTAGCTGGTACCGAAGAAGCTCCTGGTGAAGTAATTCTCTATGAGGGAAGGAAATTCAAGTCGTATCGAGGTATGGGTTCTGTGGAAGCGATGGAAGAAGGATCCAAGGATCGATACTTTCAAGATGCAGAGGATGATATCAAAAAATTAGTGCCAGAGGGAATTGTTGGAAGAGTACCTTTCAAAGGGTCTGTGCAAGAGGTTCTTTACCAAATGGTAGGTGGTCTAAAA
>JABSPG010000174.1:0-6001 GCA_013214445.1 Ekhidna sp.
ACGGGAAGAGCGATTTCTTGGATTATCTACCAAGGGTGCAGTATTACCTGATGGGGAAAAACGAATGGAAAACAAGTGACACCTGGCCTCCAAAAGAAGCAACACAGACATCTTTCTACCTAGACAGTGATGGAAGCGCCAATAGCCTCTTCGGTGATGGTAAGCTTTCTCTAGAAGCTCCAACTAAGCCTAGTCAAGACAACTACACGTATGATCCCAACAACCCGGTATTTTCAAATGGAGGGAATGTTTGTTGTACGGGAAATGCCATCGAGGCAGGAGCTAGGGATCAGCAAGAAATGGAAACTAGGAGTGATATCTTGGTGTACACTTCCGATGTATTGGAAGAAGGAATCGAAGTTTCGGGATTCATCGACATCTCCCTATTCGTTTCTTCAGATGTAAAGGATACTGATTTCACGGTAAAGTTGATTGATGTGTATCCGGATGGAACAGCTTACAACCTAGATGAGACGATCCAAAGAGCGCGATATAGAGAGGGTTATGACAAAGAGGGCTTTATGGAAGAAGGCGAGATCTATCAAATAGATTTGACTTCCCTATCTACAAGTAACTATTTCGCGAAGGGTCACCGAATACGAATAGAAGTAGCCAGTAGTAATTTTCCTCGCTTTATGAGAAACCTAAACACAGGGGGGAATAACTATGATGAATCTGAAGGCATAGTGGCACATAACACCATCCATCACTCGAAAGAACATCCTTCACAAATCAAACTACCAATCGTAGGTGATCTGAAGATTTCGGACAGATAGACCTTGACAGGCTTAAGACAAATGGTACCAATTTCGATATTCGACTGTAACAAAACTAAAAAATAAGGTGTTTGCACTTTCAACATACGATTAAATATAAGATCTGTTAGACCTAAAACTAATTGAGAAAGACAATGGAAAACTTTAAGAAAGCTTATATAGCAGGGGGATGTTTTTGGGGTATGGAAGAATTATTCAGAACCCGACCCGGTGTAAAAGATACTGAAGTAGGATACATCGGTGGAGAAAACGATAACCCTACCTACCGAAATCATCCTGGACATGCAGAAGGGTTGGAAATTATCTACGATCCGCAAGAGACTTCCTTTACCGACTTATTGGATTATTTTTTTAGGATTCACAATCCCACAACCCTAAATCGTCAGGGAAATGATGTCGGAAGCAGCTATCGATCGGCGATTTTCTATCAAAACGAAGAAGAACTGGAGGACTCGAAGAAAATGATAGAAGTCGTGAATGACTCAAACAAGTGGGAAGGCCCAGCTGCCACCACCTTGGAACCCTACAGTACCTTTTGGGCGGCAGAGCCGGAGCACCAAGACTATCTCCAACGTATTCCCAACGGGTATACATGCCATTTTGAAAGGTTCCAGGAGAGCTTTTTAGCAGAGACCAATTGATGAGTCGTGTTCGAATAGACTTATCTATCTATTCGAACACTTTCATTTACTTAAAGTAGCTAAATGGAAGAAGTACTGAGCCGTCCCAGTGGCCTAAAGCAACTAGGATTTGGAGGTGGATGTCACTGGTGTACCGAAGCAGTTTTTGATCACCTGATCGGAGTATCAGATGTGAAACAAGGATGGATTAAATCAAAACCTCCATATGAAGCTTTTTCAGAGGCTGTCTTAGTAAGCTATGATTCAGAGAGTATTTCAACTGAAACACTGATTCATATCCATCTCCTTACCCATGCAAGTGATGCTGATCATAGTATGAGAGCTAAATATCGGTCTGCCATCTATTACCTAAACAAAGAAGAGCAGAAGAACTTACAATCCATTTTGGATAGAGCGAGATCAACGGATTCCAGAAACTATGTAACTAAAGTTTTACCAATGGCCACTTTTCAGTCCAATAACGAAAAGTACCTGAACTATTACAGAAAGAGACCAGAAGCGCCTTTCTGTAAAACACACATAACACCAAAGCTTCAAAAACTGATGAAAAAGTTTGGGAATCGTGTAAGGCCAATAGATTAACTCAATAAAGTTCTTCTCATGTAACCATTCAAGTCAAGCAAGAGAAATAAAAATTGCTATTTCAATCCGCAAATCTGAATTTCATATACTTGATCTTCTCTCCTTTCTCAGTCCATATACGTTCATACTTAGTCTTTATGTCGTAGTGCTCACCTAGTAATGGAGAGTGATATAGATCATGTGTGAATACATGATCGCGAATCTGAAAATCAGTCAAAACGTCTAGTGTATAATCAAATAGTCTAGTATTGTCGGTTTTGAACTTAAACCAACCATCTGTTTTTAGGAGCTTTTGGTATTTCTGCAAAAAGCTTTTGTTGGATAAGCGGTGTTTCTCGTCACGATCCTTTGGTCTAGGATCTGGAAAAGTGAGCCATATTTCATCGATTTCATTTTCATCAAAAAGACTTAGAATCTCGATGATATGCATCCGTAAAAAAGCAACATTTTCAAGTTCTTTATTCTGAGCATATTGACTACCCCTCCATACCCGATCACCTTTGATGTCTATCCCAATGAAGTTTCTGTTAGGAAATTTTTCTGCAAGCGATAGTGTATATTCTCCCCAGCCACAGGCTAATTCCACTACTATTTCGTTATCATTACCGAAGAATTCATTCCATTTGCCATGGATATTATCAAAGAGAGGTTTCCCCGGTTCTATGACATTCTCACTTGCCATATTCTCGGAAAACTTCGTTAGTTTGTTTTTCTTACTCAAGTTATTTCTACATCAAAACTCACCATAATGAAACCCATTCTCCTATCATTGACTCTGCTACTTTCCTTATCCATTTCTGCTCAAGAACAAGAAGCTGAAGTTGTAAAGGCTGTTGACAATCTCAGAATAAACTGGGATAACGAAGCGGAGAAGTTGCAAAACTATGAAGGCTTAGGCAGTTTTTGCAGTGAATCTTCGTATAGAAAAGAAATCATTGGGATGCTTGACGATATCCACCATTATGACACCCTGCTCTATGGCATTGTTACGAGAAAGTTTTCAAGCAGTAAAGACCCAGAGGCTAAAGCTACACTGGATGACATAGAAGAACTGGAAAGTGATTACACCACAAAATCATTTAAACGATTCATCCACAAGGAATGTAATTCTTACAATGAAATAGAAATGAACTTGGGTCGTGAAAAAGGGAGTGAGTACAAGAAAGAGGTAGCTACCTTAGAAAAAGAACTCAAGAAATACGTAATGGAGATTACCAAGCAGATCGACTTAATTGATGAACATGTACATCATCTCCACCTTGGCGAAGATTAAAGCACATCGATTTCAGCTACTACAAAAGTACTACCCGTAATAAGTACTAAATCATCACTTCCTGCCCTGGTCGTTGCTGCATCGATTGCTTCATTTACATCCTTGTAGCAATCGCCCGTTTTTCCTCTAACAACAGTTTGTATAGCCAATTCTTCTACAGGTAAAGATCTAGGAACATGACTTTCCGTCCAATAGAACTTAGCGCCTTTTGGAAGCAGATCGATGATTGGAGCCAGTTCTTTCTCCTGCACCATTCCAAAGACCAAATGTAGATTTCTAGCTTTGAGCTCAGAGATTTGAGCAAACAATGTTCTGAGTCCATCCTCATTATGACTGACATCAGCAATGGTTAATGGAGTTTCACTAAGCACTTGGAATCGACCTTTTAAGCCAGTCTGCTCATTTATCCGCTTTACACCTTCCATCAACTGTTCATCTGAGATATTCCAGCCTTGATCTCTAAGTACTTTGATCACAGCCTCAACTCCTCCCAGGTTTTTCACTAAGTAATCAGGAACCAATGTTTCCGAACGATAATTGCTTGGCAAAGCAAACATCAACTCTGCACCTTCCTTCTCCGCTTTTCTAAGAAATACTTCAGCCGTTTCAGCTTGCTTTTCCCCAATCACTACAGGCACTCCCGGTTTTATAATCCCCGCTTTTTCCGAAGCAATCTTGGGTAGTGTATCACCCAATAGATCCATATGATCAAACCCAATATTCGTAATCAATGAAACTTCGGGTGTAATCACGTTGGTGCTATCTAATCTACCTCCTAAGCCAGTTTCAATAACGGCAATATCGACTCTTTCCTTTGCAAAGTAATCGAACGCCATCCCAACTGTAATTTCAAAGAAAGATGGATGGATACTTTCAATAGTAGACTTTATCCGATCCACAAATTCGATAATAAAGTCTTCCCTTATCTCCAAACCATTGATCCGAATACGCTCGGTAAATTTTTTTAGGTGAGGAGAAGTATACAGACCAACCTTATACCCTGCTGATTGCAAAATCGAGGCAATGGCATGAGCGGATGTTCCTTTTCCATTAGTTCCAGCGATGTGTACAGACTTGAAGTTTTGATGTGGATTACTTAGTTCTTCAAGTAGTCGAATGGTGTTAGTTAGATCTTTCGTGTAAGCCCTTTTCCCCTCGCGCTGATACATCGGCAGTCGAGTATACAGATACTCGAGTGTCTCCTGATAGTTCATTTGGTTCTTATGATGAAGGTGACGGTACCAGTAGAGACAGGTGCAGATCGGTAATCCGCTGTTTTGCTAAAGGTAAGTTTCTCCACTTCCTGTCTGTATTTTCTTTCCACAGAAGGTGAAACTGTAGAGGTCACAGTTTCTATTTTGATAAGATAGCCATCTGAATCAACGACGATCTTGTATACAATTTTACCTGTTTCATCAGAGGTGTCCTTTGGGCTTGGTTTAAAATCCCAAACCCATCCGGAAAGAGATAAATTGGCTCCTTCAGCTTCTCCTGTATTCTTACCTTGACTCCCATAGATAGCCCTTTGATCAAGTTCTTTTTCTTCTTCCTCATCTTCGCCATCAGCAGGATTATCATTGGGTACATTTGCGTCTGCTTCAGTTTTCTCTGTCATGAGAGCACGATTATCCACCTCTTGCACTGTTTCTTCTTCTAAAACCTCTTCGATCATTTCTGTAGGCTCTTCCCCTTGCTCAGAGACGAACTCACTCTGGGAGGTCTCAAGAGATGCTTCTTGTACCTCTACGGGTGTTTGGTTATCGACTACATCAGACTCCACCTCCTCCATGACTTCTGCTTCATCTTGAGCTGTGCTAGATTCCACTTCTTGTATTTCTTCTGAGGCAGCCTCTACAACCTCCTCAACTTCTTCTTCTACAACCTCTTCCTCTGGAGCAGGTGCCGCCGCGGCTGGAGCTCCTGCAGACTGACTAAAACCAAGCTCGATACCATATTCAGGAATGGGTGGGTACGGTTCTTTCCAAGCAATGATGAAATAAAAAAGGACCAGCATAAGGAGCTGAACTGAGATACTAGTAGCCCATCCAATTCTCTTGTTCCTCTCTTCCTTCTTTTCCCTACCTGTCATTACTCTGGTTTTGTTGCAATAGACACTTTAGCTTTTAGCGCAGTAGCAATACCCGCTACTTCAACCAACCTCTCCACGGGCACAGATGCATCACAGTGCAGCACTACAATGCCTTCATTTCCCGCAAGATTCGCTCGAAGTACTTTCTCCAGCGAAGCACGTTTCACACGTTGATTATTTACAAAATAGGTCAGGTTTTTCGTAATCGTTACACTAATCTTCTGCATTACGATCTCTGAAGATTTTGACGAGGGCAAGTTTACTGGTAGTCCCGAAGGAGTGATAAATGACGCAGTAAGCATAAAGAAAATCAACAGCAAGAAGATAATATCAGTCATAGACGACATGCTGAAACTTGCACTCACCTTATGTTTAGATTTTAAATCCATACTTTACCTCTTAGGTTCTTGCAGTAGATCAATGAAGTCAATCACATTTGACTCCATTGTATGAATCACTTTACCCATCTTAGAAACGAGGTAGTTATATCCTAAGTATGCAAGAATACCAACAAAAAGTCCTGCTGCAGTGGTTATCATCGCTTCATAGATTCCAGATGACAATAGCTTCGGACTAACGGCACCTTCTTCTTGCGCTATAGCAATAAAGGCCTGGATCATCCCTGTCACAGTTCCTAGGA
>JABSPG010000174.1:6011-7953 GCA_013214445.1 Ekhidna sp.
GCACCTGAGATTGTTGCTAGCAAACTTAGATTCTTCTCTAGTCGATAGATCTCCAGCTTACCTACATTCTCAATGCTAACCTCGATATTCTTGAGTGGATTGCCGATTCGATTTACCCCTTTTTCAATCATTCTGGCTACCGGGGTATCCGTCTTGGCACAAAGGGAAAGGGCTCCATGTATATCTCCTGAAATCACCAATGACCTGATCTGGTCCTTGAATGACTCTGGCGTCTTAGATGCAGCACTTAATGTCCTAGTCCGTTCTACGAAAATGTAGATAGCAATCATCCACAATAACAATATGGGGACCATCATGTATCCACCATTTGTCAGTAATTCCAATAAAGAAATTGAATCTTCAGTTTCAAGACCCTCCAAAACAGGGTCTTGTACAACATTTAATAGCATAGAAATGAAATATTTAGGTAGTAGAGTATGTTCTAAACCCTACTCAAAAAGCATGAACGTACTAATTACCTATAAAGTGTGTCAATACCTTAAAACCCAAATATCATCGCCGTAATCAGCTTTAAAACCACCGACGGAATTCTGCGCTTCTGTAAGCGAAGCGTATCCTGAAATTGCTACCCTATGCGTAATCGCGTTTCCGAATGGAGGTATTACTGAAGGACTTTTTCCATCTGCCGCCAGCTCATTGGCATAGTCTGTCGCCATATCACCATCCACAAAACTACCTATCACGATGTAGTAATTACCAGTCTTTTCCGATAGTGCATTTACTGTTCCCGGATTGCTAGCTACAGCCGGAGTGCTTGGTCTTTGTGTTGGTCGCTGCTGAACTGGCTCAGCTTCTTCCACAGGCTGCTCAGCTACTGCATCTACAGTACCTTCACCTGAGTCAGTATCCGATTCATCCACTGGTTCTTCCACAACTTTCTCCTCTACTACAGGCTTTTCCACTTTTTCAGCGACTGCTTGCTCTTCACCTTCAGAACCTACAGGATCTGCCAAGAATAAAAATATAGCTCCACAAGTTGCAAAAACAACTATCCCAATGACTACCACTTTGATGAACTTAGTCTTGCTGCCAGACCCGGAATCATTGCCAGAGGCTTGAACACCAGTTGATTTACTAGCCTGCGGCTCATCCGATCCCATCAGATCGCTTTCAAACTGAGCAAATTCATCTTCGTCTAATACGTCACTATCAAAAACTGAATCTGGCACATCATCCCCACCAGTAGTTTCCGATGATGAAAAGTCATCAAATGATTCTTCCTCGTAAAAATCCCCGACATCACTCGACGAGCTATCGCCACTATCACCCGACCCAAAATCATCGATATCTCCCATGTCTCCTAGATCATCCATCCCGCTCATATCTCCAAGATCGTCCATGTCGCCCATATCCCCTAGATCATCCATATCTCCAAGATCATCCATGTCGCCCATATCCCCTAAATCATCCATGTCGCTCAAATCGACCTCATCTGCTGTTTCTGACAAATCATCAGACATATTCATATCATCAGAGTCAAACGAAGCTTCTAACTCTTCGTCGCTAATTTGGTCTGGAATCTCATCATCACCTAGATCGCCAAAATCCATGTCGTTCATGGAGTCACTTCCAAAAACATCGCCCTCAGATTCACCAGATGAATCTAGAGCATCAGAATCATCCCCGAACACATCGTCCATTGCAGCATCGGTATCTGCTGATGATTCGCTATCTGATTCACCCGAATCATCATCTAGTGCTTCGTAATCAAGCTCCGGTAAACCGAAATCATCATCGTCACCGAAGAAATCATCCTGATCGTTGTTTTTATCGTCTGTAGCCATAGGTTTTGTTTATTGACCGACCCAAGTTAAAATAAAATTCATAATTAGGAAATATTGAGCTCAGAATCGGTACTGGGCACCAATTTTAAAGTTAATTCCTCGAATCGGGTACCCCAAATATCGTTCGTATTCGTTAT
>JABSPG010000175.1 GCA_013214445.1 Ekhidna sp.
CAGCGATACTTGTCACTACCGCTCAGGATTTAAGCTTTTCGCTCGACTTCCTGAGATTTATAGAACCGATTGCCGTCGGAATTGTGGCCTATTCGTCTTATAGGATTACGATTAAGGTGGTAAATACGAAGGTCGGTGTTG
This sequence comes from Ekhidna sp., assembly GCA_013214445.1. Classification (GTDB taxonomy): domain Bacteria; phylum Bacteroidota; class Bacteroidia; order Cytophagales; family Cyclobacteriaceae; genus Ekhidna. Next base: position 142 of record JABSPG010000175.1, read on the forward strand.
GACTAACCATCCTGTCAGCCTTTGCTTCTTTTGCTTTCAAGTCGCCTTATGCATTTCCGATATTGATCCTACTTGGTGGACTGGCTACTACTTGGAAGTACAAGAGCCAGCCGGTTGAGGAAAAGGAGCGTGTTAAGATTAGATGGGCAAATCTTGTTCTTTGGGTTTCGGTACTGGTTATTGCGGCAGTCTTAGGAGGTGTAACACAATACCAGCCGATAAAACTATTTGAGAATTTTTATCGAAATGGAAGCCTAATTTTTGGAGGTGGACAAGTTTTGGTTCCTCTACTCTATACCGAATTTGTTGAGTTTAAGGAATATTTGACATCTCAGGAGTTTACTTCAGGTTATGGGTTTGTTCAAGCGATACCAGGCCCGGTGTTTTCCTTTAGTGCATACATTGGGGCAATGAGTACTCGGGAGCTTGGAATGGCAGGACAAATTGTTGGTGCAAGCGTTGCTGCAGCAGGGATTTTCTTGCCGGGAACTTTTCTAATATTCTTTGTTTCGCGTTTTTGGGAACAATTGAAGAAATACAGAATAGTGAAAGCCTCTCTAGAAGGGATCACTGCAGTAAGTGCAGGAATGGTAATTGCGGCAGCATTTCTCCTGTTCATGCCGATGGAGCAAAAGCCAATCAATTTTGTGCTTCTTTTTTCTACTATTGGAATGATGCATTTCACAAAAGTTCCCACTCCATTTATTATCTTGATTGGTTTAGTCTTAGGAATTGTATTTGCATAAAAAAACCCTGCTATTGCGGCAGGGTTTCAGTTTTTAGTGGCTCTTGTTCTTAGTTGTCAGCTGGAGGATCAATACCTAGCTTTTTAAGAATAATATTTGTTACATTATCTTCTTCTCTTGCATATAGAAGAATGCTCTGGCCTCCTGCAGTCATATTGAAAACATGTGAATAGCCGTTTTCTTTGGAAATCTGCTCTATTGCTGTACCAATCTTTTCATATGCTGGCTGTAGCAGTTGACTTCTTTTTTGAAGAAGTGAATTTTGTGCATTTTGCTCAAACTGCTGAATTGAAGTCTGAAGATTTACAATCTCGTTTTCTTTGTCTGCACGAACCACGTCTGTATAAGACTCAGCATTTTGTTGGTATTCAGACACCTTAGCCTGGTAATCAGCATATTTTGCTTCTAGCTGAGTCGATAGCTGCTTGTCGTAGCTTGCTAGCTCACTTTCAATTTGCTTAGCTTCAGGCATTAGGCTCAAGATGTAATCCACATTTGTATAGCCTACTTTTAACTGCGCCATTACTCCAAATCCAAGGACAGCAAGGGCAGTGGTCAATAACATTCTAACTTTCATATCAAATTAACTTTATTCTTATTTTGGTTTGAGCTTTCGCCCGTCGGTTCATTTATTTCAATTTCTATGCTCAATTGTTACTAGCACTTTGATTTTCTACCAATCCTAGATCTTCCAATACAAAATCAGTATAATCATGGATAGGATCAGTATAGATCATTACCAGGTCGCCTGATTTATCAAAAACGATTTGCAAACGATTGTTTTTTGCTACTCTCTCCACAGCATCGAAAACCTGGTCTTGTACTGGTTTTACTAATTCCTTTTTCTTCAGAAAGTACAGCCCGTCAAATCCAAAAATCGATTGCTGGTACTCTTTAACTTCTTTCCATTTCAATTCAATCTCAGCATTTCTTTCTTCCCACATTTCCTTCGTTAACAGAACTTCCTCCGCTTGAAGGTCTACTTCCAGTGCTTCTACTTGCTGATAGAGATTTTGGACCTCCGTTTCCCAACCTTTTGCCAGTCGCTCAATTTCTGCCTGAGCTTCTTTGTACTCGGGCATCTTTTCAAGGATATATTGTGTATCAACATACCCAAATTTTTGCGCAAAAGTAACAGTACTTAAAAAGAGTCCAAAAAGTGGGAATAATATCTTTTTCATAACGTCAGGTTATCTTATTTCTATCGTATTTGCTGGCCAATAGAAAAGTGTACTTGCGATCCTGAATTATCCAATGCACCTGGTAATCTATCGAAACCATAGGCCCAGTCAATACCTAAAAGACCAAACGCTGGCATGAAGATTCTAATGCCTATCCCCGCAGATTTCTTTACGTTATACGGATTGAAATCAGCAAATCGGTCCCAGTTGTTTCCTCCCTCTACAAAGGTCAGTGCATATATGGTAGCAGCTTGAGCTAGAGATATTGGGTAACGTATCTCCATCACGTACTTGTTGAAAAGCGTACCTCCTTCGATATTGTTTTCTCTATCAAATGGAGTAATGGAGTTGTTAGGATACCCTCTTAAGCCAACTACATCTGTTCCTAATAGGAAGTTTTGGCCCGTCAAGCCATCTCCTCCTAGCTGGAACCTTTCGAATGGTCCTACACCCACTTCATTTGAGTAGGAGCCTAGGAAGCCGAAATGAGCTCTTGCAGCTAACACGAGCTTACCTGTGAGGGTCAAGAAGTACTTAGTGTCGAAATTCCACTTGTGATATTCCAACCACTTATATCTTTCTTGCGATGTTGCATTTTCATAATCAAGATCTCTCCATAGAGAATAGGGGGGCGTGAATGAAGCACTTAAAGATATGCTTGATCCATTCCTTGGATACATCGGCTGGTTAATAGAGTTCCGTGCTACAGTTGCATTGATCGTAAGACTATTGGCATCTCCCGTCCTGAAACCTAGTCTTCTATCTCCAAATTGGAAAAGGTCATATCGTTGGTAAGAAACACCTGTGCTAGCTGTGAAGAAATCGTCAGGCCATCTCACCCTTCTTCCAAGAGACGCTGATATACCTGTCACCTTCAAGGAGCCTACAGTTTCGTTCGATTGAAAGTTTATAGACCTTTGAATGGATTTACTATAGCTTATGCCAAATGAATTAGGCCTTCTACCTCCCAACCAAGGTTCTACAAAGCTGAATGAATAGCTTTGAAATCTTCGTCCATTGGCTTGAAACCTAAGCGAAAGACTTTGTCCATCACCAACTGGAAGCCCTCTCCATTTCTCTGGTTTTGTGATGTTCCTTACGGAGAAGTTATTAAATGTAACTCCTAATGTCCCCACGAAACCGAAAGCACCACCCCATCCACCAGATAGCTCAATTTGATCATTAGACCTTTCAACGAGTTGCCATTCAATGTCTACTGTCTCATTTATGGGATCGGGTATTGGAACAGGGTTGACTTGTTCAGGATCAAAGTATCCCAGCTGTGACAGCTCTCGTTGTGTTCTAATCAACTCAGCTCTACTGAATTTATCACCTGGTCTGGTTCGAAGTTCTCTGAGAATAACATGATCATTGGTTTTGTCATTTCCGCTTATGACTACTTTGTCTATTGTTGCCTGAGCTCCTTCATATATCCTCATTTCTAGGTCGATAGAGTCTTCTGAAACACCTACTTCTACTGGATTAATGCTAAAGAATAGGTATCCATCGTCCATATACAAGGAGCTAATGTCGACCCCATTGGGATTGAAGTTGAGCTTTTTGTTCACAAGATCTAAGTCATAGACATCCCCCTTTTCAATTGCTAAGATTTTTTGTAACTGCTCGTCTGAATACACATAGTTGCCCGTCCACTGAATATCTCTGAAGTAGTATTTCTTACCTTCTTCAACAGTCATATTGATATTGACATGCTTGTTGGAAATTCCATAAATGGTGTCTGAAACTATTTCTGCATCGCGGAACCCTTTAGAATTGTAGAAACCGATCAAAAGGTCTTGATCTGCTTCATAGTCTTCCTTAACATATTTGGCAGCTTTGAAGAAATTAAGATTGACATGAGTGGCCATGTACTCTCTAAATTCCTCTTTTGATACTTTCTTCGAGCCTTTTATAAATGAAATCAGGTTTGGTGGCCACAAAAGCTTAGCTGCAAATTCAATTCCTTCGGTAAGCAAAGAAAACTTGGGAGTCACACCTGTTGATTTCAGCTTTGAACGGAGTTTTGCTGAAGTAAACTCTTCGTTCCCATCAAATTGAATATTTCTAATCTTTACTTTTTGACCTTGATCAATCACTACTTTCAAATAGGCGCTATTTCTCAAAACCGTGTCATTTTGCTGAAACACATTTACCTCAGCATTCAGAAACCCCTTACTCTCCATGTAGCTTTGAACAGCAAGTTCCGTGTTCTTAATTACTACATCGGTAAGCACCTTTCCTCGTATCAATCCAATTTTCTCTTCTATTTCATTTTGGCGTGTCTTGTTCACGCCTTCAATGATATACTTTGTCAGCCTAGGGCGTTCAGCAAGTTCAATTACTAACCATATTTTATTACCCTCTATTTTGGAAGCATAAATTGAGACATTACCAATGATACCTTGCTTCCATAGCTTTTTTATGGCTGAGGTTATTTCGTCACCTGGAACTTTGATTTTGTCACCAACCCTTAATCCTGAAAGAGAAACTAGGGCATTGTTATCCAGAAACTGAACCCCTTTCACTTCTATATCAGCTATTTCGTATTCCTTAGGACTGGAGTAGTTTACGGATAGCCCTTGCTGACTTGTCCCGTTATTTCTACCGAAAACTACCTGTGATGATGCTTTTTCAAGTATGAAAAAAGTCATCGTTAAAATCAAAATTCTTTTCATTATTTGATTCATGCCTTCACTTGCTCACCAGTCTTACCAAATCTTCTTTCACGCTTCTGATAGGAAATGATTCCTTCATATAAGTCCTTTTTTCTAAAATCAGGCCACAAAACATCAGTAAAAAACATTTCAGTGTATGCCATTTGCCAAAGTAAAAAATTACTAATACGCATCTCTCCACTTGTTCTTATTAACAAGTCCGGATCGGGAATTCCCACTGTTGAGAGATTTTTTTCCAAGTCGGTGGTGTCAATAGACTTTTTTCCTTTTTCAAGTAGCTTGTTTACCGCATTGATTACATCCCATCTCCCACTGTAGTTGAGAGCAAGTACCAAAGTCATCCCGTCATTGGTTTTGGTTAAGTCTATGGCATCTTGTAATTTCTTTTGCGCGTTTTCAGGAAGTCCTTCGATATCTCCGATGCTTGACAACCTAATTTTATTCTTTTGCAAAGTTGGTAGCTCCTCTTTTATGGTATTAACAAGGAGTGACATCAGTCCGTCGACTTCATATTTCGGCCGATCCCAGTTCTCAGTGGAAAAAGCATAGAGTGTTAGAAAATCAACACCAAGTTCTGCACTGCCTTCCGTAACGCTACGTACTGCTTCAATTGCATTTTGATGTCCAAAAATTCTTTTTATACCCTGCCTTTGTGCCCAACGTCCGTTCCCATCCATGATAACAGCGATGTGTCTCGGGATATTGTTTTCAGATATACTACTCTTAAGGTCCTCCACCACGTTTTACAAAAAGTGTACAAAAATGGGATTTTTTTTACTTAAAGTGAATGTAAGACCACTATTTAACTTCTCTTAACGAGCTAGTATAGACTGGTTGGGTCTGTAGGGAAAAGGACAAGGAATATTGAAAAGAGTGATGCTAAAGGTGATTCCTGTAAAAAAGAACCAATCATCATCTTTAGGATTGCCGTATTGATAATCTTTAATTGCCTGATCGCCATCAGAAATGCCATCTAAGAAATCGAAGAAAGTCTTTCTGGCTCCAGCTTCAAATCCTAGCGTATACTTCTTGTTAAGCAAATATTTGAATCCAAAACCCATTGGGATTACTGGCTGTATTTTACCTACACCTTGATCTGTTGGGGCGTCTGAGAAGTTGATGAATCCTACTCCACCAAAAATGTAGGGTGAGTACCTAACTGGTGCATTTTCTGTTTTAAAGTCAAGAAAGTGATACTCAAAGACGGAGGAAGCTTCAATGATGGTTGAATTAAATGAATGATTTCTTACAGTCGCAAATGCATCAATGGGAGTCTCTGAGCCTTTGACAGATCCAACAGTTAATGCAAGTCTGAGCGTGAGAATTTCGGAGAAGTTCATGCGATAAAATCCAGTAACTGCCGGAGAACTTGTGCTCAGGCCGAACCCTCTGACTAGATCACCTGAATAGTTCATTACTCCTAACCCCCCTCCAAACTCCATGAATTGCGAGTATGATGTGAGACTGATCAGACTCACAATTACAAAAAGAGATTTTCGCAAGGTTATCTGTATTTCGCTCTTCTTCTATTTGTTCCTCCGATGATATAACTCAATTTAAATTGAGTTATAAATATCAAATCATTGTTGTCAGGATTACCTCGCTGAGTGCCATCAACACCAGAGCCGACATTTCCTTCAATGAAGAAATCATGTGCTCCACTGTTGTTTATCAACCTCAAATTTGTGAGATCTCGTGATTCACCTAATGAACTTGAAGGGACAGTCGACCGATCTGACATGATCCTTGCCAATGGATCATCAAAACGGTCCAAGTCTACATAGTTTCCCGACACGTCATCTATGTAATCAGTAAACAAATATCTGATACCAAATTCAGCTCCAGCAATAAAAGGAAGTCCAGGAAGCTTTAGCTGAGCGCCAATTGCTACAGGTACAGAAAATTCAAATTCACCATAAGGAGATCCGATACCCAAATTTTGACCTTCTGTTCCGAGTGGCCTTAGAGGCACCCATCCCTCTGTTGGGGCTGGAACTGACCCATCTAGTGCAGATTGATAATCTGCATCAGGAACTTTCCCCATAGGAGAATGATGGAAAACTGCTGCACCTAACGAAATATAGGCGTTGATAGGAGGCAATCTTCTGGGACCTCCAGAGTTGGGTAGGAAAAAAAACTGAAAAGCCAGACGAAACTCTTTAATATCATTTCTGAAGCTGAGGTTTCTTGCATACCGTGCAAAACTTTCCTCTGCTCCAAGATCCGCAGAAAAATCATCACCAAAGACCCTCACCCAATTTAAATCGGCCACCACTGCAACCGAAGAATGAAACTGATATCCAGCAGAAAGCCCAAAACCAGGTCTAGTCAATGATATATCAGCACTACCAGCTCTACTAACAGGCGCCAGGTCTCCGAAGTAGTTACCGGTGTTTATCTGACCACCTGCAAAAAGGAAAGGTTCGAACTTGCCAGAACTTCTACTACTACCTTTGTAGCTCGATAATTTTTTATTGTTTTTTCTTCTCTTCTTGTATTTATTTCTTCTCTGTGCATCGGCATGATCCGCAAGCCCCAGCATGGCTATTGAAAGGATGATCACTAAAAAGTTTCTGAGTTTCATATTTCACTCTTTAAAACACAAAAATATGTGTTTGATTATTCTATACTTCGCTTTTTTAGGCTAAAGCCAATTATTAACACATAAAAGTATGAAAACAATTGACTTTTCAGACGCAAAAGGAGAGCATTTCGACAAATTAATTTCTTTTGTCGAAACCCCAGCCTAGCTTGTTACGGATGGTGTCAGGAAAATTAATCCCTTCCACTCGGATTATCTGTGCTTTGAACGGTGCTTTTTGCAAGATGATTTGTGCGTCGTTTTCAATGGTTTCAGATCTGGAATCGAGAGAAACCAAGAAGTTTCTATTTCTACTTTCTATTTCAAATCTTAACTCACAATCATCTGAAACAATGAGAGGTCTGACATTGAGATTGTGTGGGCTTACTGGCGTGATAACAAAATCTTTTGAGTCCGGCATCATTAAAGGCCCGCCGCAGCTAAGAGAGTAGCCGGTAGAACCAGTTGGTGTGGAAACCATTAACCCATCAGCCCAATAGGTATTTAGGAATTGACCATTGATATAGCATTTTACCATAATCATGGCAGAGGTATCCTTTCGAAGAATAGCACACTCATTTAGTGCATAGGTCTTTCCGTTAAAGAGCTCAAGGTTT
>JABSPG010000176.1:0-3070 GCA_013214445.1 Ekhidna sp.
TGTGGATCTCGAACTTTAAACTGCCAATCACTTATCAACAACCGAAGAGAGTCTCGAACATGTCTATGATTATCCCGATAGTACAAGTTATTTATCTCTTCCGAATCCTCCTGCAGAGCAAATAGTTGGGACAAGTCATCTTCATCCACTGCTTGACAAAGCTTCCAGCCATTAGGCGTCACGATCGTCCTAATCTTTTGCTGCTTTGCTAGATGACATACATCCTCTTCGTTTGGCTCTGGACAATTCGGGTAACGAAAGTCCTGATTACTATTTGGATGCCATTGTATAAACACATTGCCAGCATATGATTTGTCTAAATACGGAACTAAACTCTTACCATGAAGGTGGCCTGCTTTGTCACTTTTCCCCATTAAATCAAGAATTGTGGGCACCAGATCGATTTGACTAACAGGATAAGCTATTTTCTGCGCTTCTTTTTGCTGTGGCATTTTCAAAAACAATGGAACGCGGGCTGACTCATCATACATCACTCTCTTGGGATCTAGTCCAAATTTCCCCATCATTTTGCCATGCTCACTGGTGAATACAATGATGGTATTGTCATATAGACCTAATTCTCTGAGTCTATTTACCAGAACACCCACACTTAAGTCCACTTGGTGAACCAAACCCCAGTATTTGGCCATCTCCCTTTTCAGGAAATCCACATCCTTTGGTTTGTTTTGATGATTACGAATTAATTGGTGCCTCAAGGGTTCGCTCTTTGGAACATATTCGCCATATGTGGAGTCTAAGACGATGCTCTCAGGATCGTGTAAGTCATCGAATGGACCAAAGTTTGGTGTATGCGGCTCAAGGAAAGACAGATAGAGCGCAAAAGGTTTGTCTTTGTTATTATCTATGAATTCAAGTGCCTTTAATTCTGTATACTTAGACTTTGTATGCTCGTAAGGCAACCGATTGCAAAAACCTCTGGAGAAGATCTTGGCTTTTTTATTATCTGGCTGATATCCTCTGTCAAGTAACCAATGGTGATAGTCGCTGAAGATCGTGGTGTCTGCAGAAGTATAGCCGTCCTCTGTGCTGATACGTTCATCAAATCCGTTTCTTACGTCTAATTCCTTACCTAGATGCCATTTTCCAATATAAGAAGAGACATACTCCTCCGAAAGGTAGCCTGGGAGCACTTTTAGAGAGTCTGATAGAGGAATGTTATTAGTGGTAACTCCTGTTACGTGCGGGTAGAGTCCTGTCAAAATTGTAGAACGTGCAGGTGAACACACCGGCTGACTCACATACGCTCGCTCGAAAACCAATGCTTCAGTGCCTAATTGATTTAAGTGAGGTGTTTTGATCTGTAAATTTCCATAGGGTTCAGAAGTATCATATCGCATTTCATCCGTGAGTATGTAAAGTAGATTTACAGGCTCAGTAGTCTCTTCGACACTACTACAAGCACTCACAACTAACAAAAAAAACAGCCCTTTGAAGCTTCTCAAACACATTTATGTAACAACATTAAGTATGCTAAGCTAAAGGGCTGGTTGAGAAGATTAGTCTTAGCTAAAGCGCTAATAGGAGTGATTTGGATACCAATATCCAGAATTATATTTCTTCCCCTACCATGTCATTTTTCTTTTTCGGAGATTTACATCCATCCAAAAAATCAAGGCACATGAAACGAAGAAATTTCATCAAAAAGACAGCTTCTGCGGGACTCCTATCCGGTGTTTTGATAAACAGCTCAAGTGCCAGTACACTAAGCAAAGGATCAAAAGGCCTCATCCAAAATCCAGATGTCAAACCAACAGTGGCTCAAAAGAGGTGGATGGACCTGGGCTTTGGAATGTTTATCCATTTTGGTATCAATACCTATTACGATGTAGAATGGAGCGAGGGAGATTTGGATGTAAGTGCTTTCAATCCTAAAAAAATTGACACAGACTTATGGTGTCAGACCGCTAAGAAGGCAGGAATGAAATACTTGGTCATCACCACGAAACATCATGACGGTTTTTGCTTGTGGCCCTCTAAGTATTCCGATTACACTGTAGCAGCCTCGCCTTTCAAACAAGATGTCTTACAAATGCTTGCAAAGTCAGCCGAGAAGTATGATTTGAAACTTGGCTTCTACTTTTCACTATGGGACCGGTATGATCCACTTTACGATACCGACTGGGATGGATTCATGAAAAACATGAAGGGCCAAATCGAAGAATTAGTAACAGGCTATGGTCCTTTATGCGAGTTTTGGATGGATGGTTTTTGGAAAAAACAAAAGAGTGGATGGACAAAGAAGAACAAGGAAATAGAGGGAGAAGCCAACAAGCAGGAAAAAGACCTGGAAAGGGATTTTGACTTTATACAAGCATGGAGAAATGAAGGCGCCTACTGGTGGCAAATGGACACTATCTATCAAATGATCAAATCGCATCAACCACAATGCATGGTAATGAATAACTCCACCACTGCATACCCGGGGGTACCTCTTCATCCCGTTGATATAAGAAGCGGAGAAAAATATACTGATGTGAAAGCTGACAAAAAGGTCTGGAACTGGCTCGGCCAAGAAACCTACTTCCCATTGCAAATTGAAACGACCATGTCCGTCAAAGGGAATGAGAAGTTTCCTTCTGGAAATTGGTTTTGGCATGCAAATGATCACTCCGTGCGATCAAAAGAATCGATCCAAGAATTACTCGATACCGCAGGCAAAATGGAAGCAAACCTTCTCCTTAATGTTGGCATTTCGGATCAAGGACTCCTTCGAAAAGAAGATAAGGAAGCGCTCGAAAGCTTGGGTTCCTAAGCTAGTCCACAATCATTCGAGGTGCTTGTAAGAACTCCATCACTTCCTGATGTAAGTCAAGCACTTGATTGGGATACAAGTCAATTAGATTTCTTTGCTCCAAAGGATCTGACTCCAGATCGAATAACGCAACTGGGATGCTATCATTGGCCAGAAGTTTCCATTGATCAGATCTCATCATAGCAGTCGCATAAGGGCTTGGGCGCCCACCGGGCTGTGGGTAAAAGCCTTTATACAAATCGATCTGCCAAAACACACTACCCCGATCCCAATCCCCTTGACCTATCAAAAGTGGCA
>JABSPG010000176.1:3080-5945 GCA_013214445.1 Ekhidna sp.
GTCGATAGTTTGATAATTACTACCGATGATTTCTTGCCACTCCACGCGTCAGAATGTTTGTTACTGAAATATTGTCGCTAGGTCTAAATCCATATGAATTTATTGGTTGCTAATGAGGACAGTAGAGTTATGTCTACATCGATCAAATCAGCAACTGTTGGTAAAATATCGATCGTCGAAACCAATTCTGCGTTTACAGATGGTTCGATCTTCCCTGGCCAAGACACCAGATAAGGAACCCTAATTCCTCCTTCTCGAAGGTCTGTCTTACCGCCAGTCAAACCTCCGGTGCTTCCCCTGTAGGAAGGCCCATTATCAGAGGTGAAAATGATAATCGTGTTTTCTTCAATGCCTTTTTATTCTAGTCGTTCCAAAATCAGACCGATCTCCGCATCCATGTGAGAGACCATGGAGTTATACCTTACCCCATCCCCCTTTCGATTATGGAACTTGTACTTCTCGTCCACCCGTTCAATCGTGTCTCCACTATACCAAGACAAAAAGGGTTCTACGGCGGGTTCATAAGGAGTATGGGGTACGTCGAACCATAGATTTAAAAAGAATGGCTCATCTTCAGCAACAGAACGATCGATGAAATCGCGAGCTAAATCTCCCTTAATGCTAGTCCAGTGCCCAGCAATGGAAGTATCCTTATCATTGACGATTAAATGCTGTCCTCCTTTACGGTAAGCCATTCGTTCTTTATAGAGCCGACTCCTAATCTTCCCTTCAACCATCACAGCATATTCATCAAAACCATGCTCGCTGGGTCCAGGATCGTAATATTCTTTTGATCGCTTCCTTTCAATGTTCTCTTCATCCAGTCCGCCTAAGTGCCATTTTCCAATATGAGAAGTTCGATACCCTTTTGCTTGCAATAGTTCTGCAAGGGAAAGCACCTCTTCCGTCGGGAGGTATTGACCGACCTTATCACTAAAGTGTTTCGTAATGTTGCATCGCAGCGGATATTTTCCTGTCAAAATAGATGCTCTCGTTGGCGTACAGACGGCTGATGCGGCATATCCGTTGGTAAACTTCATCCCGGACTCAGCAAGCTGATCAAGATGTGGCGTCTTGATTTCTTCACTGCCGTACCCTGATAAATCTCCATAGCCTAGATCGTCTGCAAGAAGAATAATGATATTTGGTGGTCTTTGTTCCGTGGCGCAAGAGACTAAAAGAAGAACTGTAAGACCATAAAGCAGGTTTCTCATACTAATCATCGATTACCTCACTTCCCCACCAATTATTTTCTGGATTAAAATCCTCTTGCAAAAACTGCAACCTCTTCTGCTCCAACTTCAAAAGCAACTCATTTTCTACCCTCTGTAAATATTCAAACTCCTTTACAGAATCATACTCAGAGTCTTGCATAGGGTATTTTGCTCCGACAGAATTCAAGTAATTGAATAATTCAATAGAAAGTTGATTTGCTCTGGTTGGCTCCTGTCCAATCATATCTTTTTGTTCTGACAAATCCTCTGCAAGATTGTAGAGCTCTTTTCTTTCATCTTCATAGTAATGAATCAACTTCCAATCACCTTTTCGAATAATGGAAGAAGGTTCACCTCCTTGATTTCCATAATGGGGATAATGCCAGATCAGTGACCGATCATCCATTTTCTCTCCTGTGAGTAATGGCGCTAGGCTGACGCCATCTAGATGTTGATTAGGCTTCTGAGCAATACCGGCAAAGTCAAGTAACGTCGGATAAAAATCAGTGGCAATAACCGGTGTATTGATTTCTGATGGCTGATCTAAACCTGGAATGGAAATAATAAAAGGCTCTCTAAGTCCTCCTTCAAATTGATAACCCTTACCTCCTCTCAGTGGCTTGTTACTGGTAGAATACTGATCTCCCGCCGCTACTCCTCCATTATCAGATGTAAAGACGATGATGGTATTCTCAAGCAATTCCAGAGAGTCCAGCGTCTTTACCACCTGCCCAATGGCATCATCCATTGACTCGACAAGCCCAGCGTAGATGGGATTGTCTTGAGTCTGTCTGATCGGTTTAAATCTGCCCATCTCATAAGCGGTAGAATCGAAACCAATCATAACTGCTTTTTCACGATATTTTTTCCACTTCTCTTGGGTTGTTTGAATAGGGCCGTGGACAGCATAAAATGACAAAAACGCAAAAAAAGGTTTTCCGGTATTATCTGGATGGTTGATTGAAATTAACTCACTGGTTTCGTCTGCTAAACGCATGGTTAAGTTCTCACCATCTCGTCTATTGTCCAGCGATGGATTCTTCCACGGAGAATAGTACCCACCCTTTGGACTGCCATTTCTCCAACCACCTCTATTTAGTTGGAACCCATGATCTTCGGGCAGAGAGTTTTCCTCCCTCCCTCCAAGATGCCATTTGCCCGCAAAAATGGTGGTATACCCTGCTTGAAGAAAAGCTTCAGCGAGGGAAGTATCTGCATGTGGAAGAAACCTGTTGTACTCAGGAGGCAACAGCTTGCTAAATCTTCCCTTAGAACGCCAATCTTCACCTGCCTTCGCTCCAATCCAGTCTGTAATACCGTGTCTTGCTGGGCTTTTTCCCGTCATGATACTAGCTCTGGAAGGAGAACAGACCTGGCAACTTGCATAACCATTTGTGAATATGGTTCCCTCACGAGCAAGCTGATCAATGTTTGGAGTCTCATAGAACTGAGTTCCATTGTAACTCACATCAGACCATCCGAAATCATCGGCAAGAATGAATAGGACATTCGGTCGTTTGGTCTGAGTTTCTGCTTGGCTAGAACAGCCACTGATCAACAATAAAATGGATAAAAAACATTGAGGAAATTGCTGGGAAAGAATACGTATAAATATTTTAGATTCTTTTATTTTGCATGAGGCAAAGATACG
>JABSPG010000176.1:5955-7932 GCA_013214445.1 Ekhidna sp.
GCAGGCATTTGATTCCTTTCATGAATTATTCTAATTCGATTGCTTTTCAGCAACTTCCCATCGATATCACTTTTTATCCAGCACTTGAACAGTGCTATTGATCAACTTATACCTCGGCACAGAACTATGTGAACTGGACTGATCAAAGTTATTAATGTATCCACCATTGATCCCTCTGCCCCAGATGATACCCATCTCCGTTTGTTTCACTTCGTCATATGGGTATTTATGAATGGTCATGCTGCCATTTTCAATTCGTTCAGGATGTTGCCAATCCGTGGGAACGGACTCACTAGTAGGCCAGAAAACCTGGAAGTTTTCAACGCGAAGGTTATTCAAGTTCTCTGCAACCAAAGCGGCGGGAGCTTTAAGCAATTCCGGATGCTTGTCTTTATTAGGAAACTGCTTGCTTTTTGCCTTTGCCGCAATAGGTTCAGGATCTTCTATCCACGAATACTTAAGGGTGAAATCTCGAAGGGTTAAATTATCAATGGAAGTGCCATCAGCAGCAGATAATAAGATTCTGCCATCCGTCTCAGCGGTGAATCCGCTAATGGTAACATCCTGTATTTTGCCTGTTCGCGTGGTATCCGCCCATTTCTCAATTTGCATGTGTATTGGCCTATTCAAAACCATTGGGGCATTTGTATTTGCGACAATATTGGAGATGTTGATGTTTTTGTACGTGGAACCATTAAATGAGTACATTCCAATGGCTCGTGAAGAACCAAAAACTACACAGTTGGACATGGTCACATCGTACATGTCATGAAAGGATTCTGATGCTCCCATCTTCAATCCTACACAGAGTGTTTCCATCACACAATTCGTTACCGTTACCCTCTTTGTCTCTCCTGCTAACGGACTTGCTTTCAGGCAAATGGCATCATCACAAGTCCTTATGTAGCAATCGGAGATAATCACATCCTCCGAACCATTGATGTCAATGCCATCGGAATTTGGGCTGTACAGGTTATTGACAATATCCAGTCCTCGAATTTTCACATTCTTTGATCGGAATAGGTGAATATTCCAGCCACCTCCGGTTTTTACCGAGACGTCATACATCCTTACATTTTCACAATCCTCAAACTGAATGAGAGGACTCACTTTCTTTTCTTTGGCAAGAATCCATTGAGGAACGATAAAATTTCCGTTTTCATCTTTTTCAGCATCATCGGACCAAAAGGCTTCACCATTTCCATCAATTAACCCAGTTCCCGTAATAGCCACATTCTTTTGATCTTTTGCGACAATCAAGTGCCAAGGCTGACGGTCTTTGTTGTGCCCCCAAGACAACCTCGTATAGTCATCAATATTGGGTGAGCCAAGTAGCGTAGCGCCAGCCTGAACATCCAATGTGGTGTTGCTCTTCAAGAAGATTGTACCTGACATAAATACACCAGGAGGGATTATGATTGTTCCTCCTCCAGCAGCTTCCGCAGCATCTACAGCCGATTGTATGGCTTTTGTGTTTAAGGTCGAGCCATCACCAACGGCTCCAAAGTCAGTAATAAAGTACTGGGTCGTAGCTTACTTAGGTTGGCATCCAACCAGAAGTGCAACTAGAAGTATGGACAGATATTTATTCATCTACTGAAATAGTTTTTGATTTAAGCTCTTTAATTAAGTCAGGGTTTGACTCAGCGACATTAGAAAACTGAAACGGGTCATTTTTAAGATCGTAGAGTTCATAAGCTCCATTTCCCCAATCCATGAATGACCACTCCTGCGTATAGACGGCTTTTCCTCCTCGCTTGGATTCTACGATTGCATAGTCTTTCCACCCTTCACCGTCACCAGACATAAGGCCCACCATACTTTCCCCTTCAAGATGGTCGGAAGCATTTATACCAGCGAGATCTAAAAGTGTTGGATACACATCAAGGAGCTCAATGACACTCTCTTGCCTCAAAGGTTTTGCTTGGGGCGCTCGAATGATCAATGGAGAAATCACCGACTCATGAAACTTATCGA
>JABSPG010000177.1 GCA_013214445.1 Ekhidna sp.
CGGTTTATGGTGATCATTCTAAGGTTAGGAAAATTTGCTTTTGCCGCTTCTTGCTCTGCAACTGGAAGCTGCGATATTCTCCACTGCATGTTAGACTGACCAGAGCAGATCCATACGTCACCAAGGAGAATATCTGAAAGTTCAATTTTTTCCTTACCATCACTAACGGATAGTAATTGACCTTCGGTATTTGCCCCTTTGGCATCTAGTTTCAGTTCCCATCTACCACTCTTTGAAGCTTTTGTACTAACCTTTTCTCCGCCGAAAGAAACCTCAATTGCACTTTTGGGAGCTGACCAGCCCCATATTTGAATAGGCTTATCCCTTTGCAATACCATCCCATTCTGAAAAACTGATGGCAATACTAGTTGCGCATGACCCACAGTCACCAAGAATATCAAAAAGTTACCTAATAGCGTTTTTCTCATTTTTTACGCCGTTTTTCAAGTCTTTCCTTTATCACCGGAACTTCTGCCCAGTCCAAGACACCATGCTCGTTGGCCCAATCTTGATAGATCGTTTCCAATTCCGTTACTAATTCGGGATTCTGAGAAGACTTATCTACTAGTTCCGTTCTATCCTCTTTCAAATTGTAGAGTCTCCACTTGTTTTCAGGGTAGATAGAAACCAATTTCCAAGCTCCTTTTCTCACCGCTCTATCTCCTTCATGCTCCCAAAAAAGCGTTCTTTCTGACCCTACATTTTTACTATTTCCTCCTGTCAATTGAGATGCAAAACTCATTCCCGAAAGTGGGTTGACACCTGCATCGGATGTGTACTCTGCTCCAGCTAAATCAAGCATGGTGGGTACTAGATCTACCACATGCGTAATTGCATCGTTCATTCTTTCCTGACCAAACATTGAAGGCGCGTATGCAATCAATGGCGTGGATATTCCTCCTTCATACAGAAAGGATTTGTAGTATCTAAAAGGTGTGTTGCTAACGTTTGCCCAAGACCTTCCATAGGTCTCGTAGGAATTATAATTGCCAATGCTTCCTGTCAACTCCGGGTAGCGATGTGACATATTCTCAGCAGTGGCTCCATTGTCTGAAAGAAAGAAGATGATCGTATTATCCAGCTGTTCAGTACGCTTGAGCGACTCAATTAAATCTCCTATGCCTTGGTCCATGATTTCCATCTGAGCGGCATAGATGGACATCCGTAAGTCCATATCATCCATTTCCTCATCAGACAGATTCTCCCAATTCTTGACCAAAGAATCTGCAGGACTCATTTTCCAAGACTTTGACAAAATGCCTTTCCGCTTTATTTCCGCATGGCGTTTTTTCCTGAATTCTTCAAAATTTTCAGAAAAACGACCTCTATATTTTTCAATGGCTTCTTGTGGAGCCTGCAAGGGAAAATGCGGCGCAATATGTGGAAGATACAGGAAAAAGGGTCTTTTATCATCCTTTGCTTGTTCTACAAATCGAACAGCATATTCATTGAAACCATGAGTTACGTAATAACCGCTATCTACTTCTAGGATGTGATCATTTAGAACCACATTCCGATCCTTTTTAGGCCATGGATAGTAATAGACGCCACCACCTTGAGGGATTCCATAGAATTTCTCAAATCCTCGTTTTTGCGGCCAATGATCAGGATTATCTCCTAGATGCCACTTCCCAACCATCATGGTCTGATACCCCTGATCGCTAAGTAGCTCTGCAATCGTTCTACAATTTTGATTTAGGTATCCTTGGTATGAGGGATGACCTAAATCCTTTATCATATCTCCTACCCCAGCTTGGTGACTGTAAAGGCCTGTCATGAGCGATGCTCTAGTTGGACAACACCTGCCCGCATTGTAAAACTGGTTGAAAAGAACACCTCCTGCAGCGAGCGTATCCAAGTTAGGCGTAGCAATTTCCGATCCGAAATAGCCTAAATCAGAATAGCCCATATCATCTGCCAAAATCAAAATGATGTTGGGGCGTTCCTTGGGATCCTCAGCTACCGTACATGACGCAAGCGCAAGAATCAAAGACAACCCTATGTTCCTAAAATACTGCAAGACTTAATTGAGCGGATTTTCTATTGCCTTATTCCCGTTCACCACAATCTGCTCAGCAGAAACAGTTAAACTAGGGTTTCCGAGATCCATTCCAAGGTCGATCATGAACCCTGCAAAAGTCTTCTCTTTAACTTCATCAGGCTCTATGTATTCCCATGAGTTCCTGCCATAGAATCGGGTATCGACTTCCAGCAAGTCTTTGTATTTTCTCCCCAATCCAGTGGTTCCAAATTCAATTCCTTTAGCAAAAGGACCTTCCTCGGTTTGATGGCTCCAAATATTGATCCATGGATATTCGGCTAATTTCCATACGTATCCCAATAAGACTCCCGATACTGGATCGTAGGCTGTCACCCACCCATACATATCCTTCTCATCAAAAATATGCGTCATGCAGTAATTGTCAGGAGTGGCAGTGCTTCGTTCATCTGTTGTATTGCCTAAAGAATCTAAGAAAGCAATGGGCCACATGAATTCATTTTTATGTGGATCTGGGTAAGCACCTGATTGATTAAACCCCTGCTTAGCGTTAGAATTGATTAATGTTTTAGTATTTAAAAATGGTGGACCGAGTGTTACATGTTGGACAACATTACTAACGCGTCCTAGTGAATAGGTATTTGTGAATACTTCTTGAACCACAAAAGCACCATCATCGTTTAAATTGACTTCTCTTGAAACAGCAAGTCCATCTAAAGGGGCCTCATTTGTCATAATCACTTTAGTTGGTGAAAGCTCAGTAATGTCCCAAAGTGTATTGGACTGTTCACCATTGTGGGGTATGCCTTTCTTTATTTCTTCAGGAGAAGGAGAACCCCATCTTCCTAAACAAAGAAAGTGACCCACAAATGGTGCTCCTTCTTTATTGTTTGCTGGCATTTGTTCACTGGTCAATGCCCAGGTAAGGGGGTTGACTGGATTAGATTTTAAGGAAACGTCGACAAAAGCCCCTCCAAACTGATTGATAACCAAAGACATGGATTCGTTTGAAAGGCGGACAATGGAGTCTGCTACTTGGACACTCTCTTCCTGATCTTCCCCCACGACCTGCTGTTGCTCTACTTGGCAGGCATATGCCATCACTGCTATCTGGAATAGAAAAATAAAGGTTTTATTCATTATTTGATGATTTTCACATTTGATTCTTCAAAATCATATGTCTTCATAGAAGGATCAGAGCTTTCTAAAAACGGAGCTCTGACGTATCCTTTCTGAATATTTCTACCCCAAATAGCACTCAGTTCTGTTTCTCTTACTTTTTCATAGGTGGGATAAAACCCGTCTAAGGTGCCATTAGCTATACGCTTCGGAAACTTCCAGTCTTCGGGCACTTCATTAGCAGACGGCCAAACGACATTAAAATTTTCTACTACCAGATTTTCTACATTTTCCAAGACCATTGCCGCTTTTGCTTTCTTAGCTTCAGGATTTTTGGGAGAGAATTGTCTACTCATGGCTTTTTCTATGTTAGGAACAGGGTCTTCTATCCAAGGATAGTCTAGCTGAATGTCCCTAAAGGTTAGATTTTGTATCATCCTACCTGGTTCTGCAGTAACCAAAATTCTTCCTTCGGTCTTACCTATGAAATTGCTAACCATCACATTTCTAATGACTGGCTCTCTACCTTCATCGTCCTGAAGTACTATCTCTGGTTTGAAAGTGGCATTACCCGCAGCACCACTGGGTTTTTGTTCCTTGAATAGTGAAATATGAATCGGCCTGTTGTAAATGAATGGTGACTTAGAATCATATATGGTATTGCTTAAGATGATGTCTTCAATACGACCCGCACTCTCAGCATAGACGCCAAATGCTCTGGAGGAATTGTATATCACATTATTGGTAAATGTCACTTGCTGAATATCATGAAAAGACTCATTGCCAATTTTCAACGCTACACAGCTACACTCTATCACATTGTTTGACACCACCACTCGTTTACATGGCCCACTATCGAAGGCGGTCTTTAAGCAAACTGCATCATCGCATG
Source organism: Ekhidna sp. (assembly GCA_013214445.1). Taxonomy (GTDB): domain Bacteria; phylum Bacteroidota; class Bacteroidia; order Cytophagales; family Cyclobacteriaceae; genus Ekhidna. The sequence goes on from JABSPG010000177.1 coordinate 4,011, forward strand.
TCTTAATGATGTTGTCACTTATAGTAATATCCGATCCACCTGTTATGTCAATCCCATCTCCATTTGGAGCAAAAAGATTATTGATAAGTCGAATGCCTTGTACTTGCACATGTTTGCTGTCATAAAGATGTAATGTCCAGCCTCCGCCTGTCTTTAGTTCTACATCTTTGATACGTACATTTTCACATTCTTGTATCTCCATCATCGGGCTTATCTTAAGCTCTTTGGCCATAATCCACTGTGGATCTTTCTCAGGATCATAATCCTTCCAAAAAGCTTGTCCGTTTCCATCGATGGTGCCTCCTCCATTGATTTCGATATTTTTTGCCTTGTGGCCCATAATGAAGTGGTAGGGTTGCCGATCTTTGTTATGCCCCCAAGTCATTGCTATATAGTCTTCCTGATTTTCGGACCCCAAAAGCGTAGCGCCTGACATAACCGTGAGCGTTACATTGTCTTTCAGAAAAAGCGTACCTGAACGATAAACACCCGGCGGAATAAGTACCTGACCTCCCCCATCTTTAGTTGCTGCATCAATGGCATCTTGGATAGCCTTGGTATCTAGTGTAATGGAATCTCCTTTTGCCCCATAGTCCAATACGCTATATAAATGCTCGCTAGATTGTTTTTGACTGCAACAAGAGAGTACAACGAGCCAAGACAGAAAGAGGTAGTTCTTCATTCAGCAGAATTCTGGGAACAAAAGAAAAAATTAAGCCTCTAGGTAAGGTAGAGGCTTGTTTCATTGAAGGTCAATAAAGTAACAACTGCTACTTTTTTCCTCTAGAAGTCATATGTTCTTTATGAAGATTGATGTAATGCATATTCAATGAATCAGAGTCTTCATATTTCACTCTTAGCTCTGAAAGTTGTGATTTGAGTGTTTTAATCGTCTCTTGATACTTTGGGTCATCATAGACATTGTTGAGTTCTAAGGTATCTAGCTTCCTATCATAAAGCTCCCATTCATCTACATCATCATAGAAATGCACCAACTTAAAATCTTCACTAACAATACCGTAATGCCTCTTCACCATGTGAACACCAGGATATTCATAGTAGTGATAATATACAGCATCTCTATCCCAAACTTCATTGTTACCTTCTTGCAGGGGCATGATGCTTTCTCCTTGGATTCCCTCCGGTACTGAGATGTCGGCAGCCTCCATGAAGGTGGGAGCAAAATCAATGTTCTGTACCATTTCTGTCGTTATCGATTCCGATTTGATTTTTTGTGGCCATCGAACTAATAGGGGTGTCTTGAATGATTCATTGTAGATGAATCGTTTGTCAAACCACCCATGTTCTCCCAAGTAAAATCCTTGATCAGAAGTGTACACCACAATGGTATTTTCAGCTAAACCACTTTCATCCAAATAATCAAGCACTTGTCCTACTCCCTAATCGACTGATGCAATGCAGGCTAAGTAATCCTGCATGTATCGGTTATACTTCCATTGCATCAACTCCTCGCTTGTCATGGAGGGATATTTCTCGACGAACTCATCAATCATTGGCTGATAAGCTTTATCCCAATTCGCTCGCTGGGAGGAATCCATTCTTTTTAGCATACCTCGGTATTTGTGATCTCCCCATGTCTCGTTGGAAACCAAGCCCAATTCCTCAGATATTGCGGGTGGAATTTTAGAATCTCCAGACCAGTTCATATGCTTTACCAAATTCATTTTTGCTTCCTTAGCTGCGGAACCTCTACCAGAATAGTCATCAAAAAGAGTGGCCGGCTCAGGAAAAGTCTTTCCTAAATACTCTTCATAGTGTCTTTGTGCAGGGAGCCACTCTCGATGAGGTGCTTTGTGAAGGTAAAAGAGTAAGAAAGGGTCTTCCTCTTTCCTATCTTCTTTAAGCCAATCCAAGGTCATGTCTGTTATGATATCTGTGACATATCCTTCCATTCTAACCCTTCCAGCGTCCTTGGTTATAAAATCAGGATTGTAGTAACTGCCCTGACCAGGTAAGATCTTGAATTGATCAAACCCCTTAGGGTTATTACCAAAATGTAGCTTTCCAAACATAGCCGTCTGATAACCAGCCTCTTGAAATATCTGCAGGAACGTGATTTGAGTCGTGTCAAAGGGCTGAATGTTATCTACCTTCCCATTTAGATGACTGTGCTTACCCGTCAGGATAGCAGCTCTGGAAGGCGCACAAATAGAGTTGGAAACACATGCATTAGTGAAAAGCATGCCCTCATCTGCGATCCGATCAATGTTGGGTGTCTGAATAAGATGATCCTGATAGGCACTGATCGCCTGATAGGCATGATCGTCCGACATAATGAAAATGATATTCGGACGACCAGGCTCTTCTATTGGTTGTTATTTATTGACACATGAGTAAAACGTAGTAACAAACACCAGCAACAGGCCTAGACTTAGTTTTTCTTTCATCATTTTTTCTTTCTTGGATCGTCAAAAGGTAGCGCTTCCAGTTTGGGTTCGGGTACCTGACCTAAACTTTTTTCAAAGCTGTCCATTTTTTTCTCTAGTTCCTCCACAACAGAAGCAAACTCTCTCGCCAAATTATTTAATTCCCCAGGATCTTTTTCCAAATCAAAAAGCATTGCTTCATGGGAAGGCACATGTCGCTGACGGTACGGATTATCTACCACAGCTCTTTTATACTTCCAATCGCCACTTCGTACAGCTCGCAGTTCTTCGTTGAAGTAGAAATAAAAATCTCGGTCTGGTAATGCTTCCCCATCAAAAATTGAAGCGGAGATATCTGTCCCATCAATGGTAATTTCCGGCAATTGAGCATCAATAAGACTTGAAAAGGTAGGTAACCAATCAGTCATAATATAGGGACGATCATCCACTTTTCTCTCAGCAACTTTACCCTTCCACCAAAGCAGCGTAGGTACCTTAATACCGCCATCCCATGTGGTGGTTTTCTGGCCTCTAAGCTCACCAGCACTACCCCCGACTTTGAGTACAGGTCCATTATCGCTACTGAAGACAACTATTGTGTTTTCATCCAAACCAAACTCTTTCAAGGTTTCAAAAATCTCACCTACACTACGATCCAATTCTTGTACTACATCCCCATATTTTCCCAATTTTGAAGTACCATCATACTCTGCAGAAACATGAAGGGGCGTGTGCGGGAAGGTATGAGCCAGATACATGAAAAATGGTTTGTTTCTATTTTTTGCAATGAAGTATTTCGCTTCTGCGCTGTATCGCTGCGTTAGCTCTTTTTGATTTACTGGCTGAGCAATCACCTTCCCGTTTCTCATCAATGGAAGTGGCGGATCTTTCCTCGGTTTCCACTCCATATCATTGCTATATGGCAAACCAAACCAATAGTCAAATCCATGCCGATCTGGGAGAAACTGAGGTAAATGTCCTAAATGCCATTTACCAATAAGTCCTGTCTCATATCCATTTTCTTTGAACATTTCAGCCATTGTGTACTCTGTGGTATCCAGACCTTGAAGGCTGTTGGGAAAGAAAACGCGAGTAACACCAGTACGTACTTGATACCGACCCGTTAGCAAACTGGTTCTGGAAGGAGAACAAATGGGAGAAGTCGTATAAAAGTTGGTAAACCGGATACCTTCTTCTGCCATTTGATCCAAGTATGGTGTAGCAATACTATCTGAACCGTAGCTCCCTAAATCTCCATAACCTAAATCATCGGCATAGATGAAAATAACGTTCGGTCTCGTATCTTTTGTGGTATCGGCATTATAGGAAGATGAATTGCACCCGGTCAATAAACCTATAAGCAATAAGTAAAAGCCCCTCATTCTAAAGCACCAGATCTTTCTATACCCAGCATCAAGCCTCTCAGCTCTGCAAGACCTCTCAGCCTTCCTATTCCAGAATATCCAGGATTAGTCTTCTTGTGTAGATCATCCAACATTTGGTGTCCA
>JABSPG010000178.1 GCA_013214445.1 Ekhidna sp.
CCAAAATCTGTCAGTTTGGGTGATTATACCGAATGGTAGTTTGATGCGATTATTATTTTTTTCACTTCTTCTTAGCTCAGTTGTAGTTTCTTTTTCTCAGAAAAAGAAAAAAGATTTTGTGATACCTCAAACTCAAGAGGATTCTTTGAAGCTGGAGGGGGTTCTTGTGGAGGCCGAAAAGCAGTTGATTCTGGAAAATTATGCTAAGGCCTTGGAGAATTTTCATGTAGCCTTAGAGATGAACTCAGAAAGTGCTGCTATCCACTTCAAGATTGCGGAAGTTCTGACAAAGAGCAATGAAGGGCAGAAAGCTCTTCCGTACGGACTTGAGGCAATTTCACTGGATCCTGAAAACAAATATTATCGTCTAGGCTTAGCACGTATTTATCAGTCAATTGGATTTCATATCGAATCATCTAAGACATATGAAGAACTGATAGAAAGATTTCCTGCTGAAGAAAATGCGCTCTACGAATTGGCTGAACTATATCAGCTGACAGGGAAGAGATCGGATTTATTTCGAATTTTCGAGAAAATTGAAGAGCAGCTGGGAGTAAAAGAAGAGATAACCCGGGAGAAGCAACGTATCTACATGAAGGAAGGCAAGGTAGATAAGGTTATTGAGGAGTATGACAAGTTAATTGATGCTTATCCTAATGAAGCTTCTTATAGGGGTGAATTGATCAGTTTTCTCATCCAGAATAATCAGTTAGATGCAGCTTCACAAGCGATAGAAGAATATGAAAAGTCAGAGCCAACTTCATCACGAATTACGCTGATGAAGAGTGAGCTTGCTTGGATGAAAGGTGAGAGAGAAGAGTCTTTGAATTTGCTGCAGCAGGCTTTTGAAACCAGCTCTATTGATTTTCAAGCGAAGTTTCAAATTCTTTCTAATTATTTACTGATGAAGCCTGCGGCTTCTGAGAGAACAAAACTTACTGAAATTGCTAAGCAGCTTGCCGACAGATATACTGATGAATTTAAAGCCCAGGCTTTCGTGGGTGATTTGTTGTATCAGGATGGAAGGAGCGAAGAAGCAGTAGATTACTACAGAAGTTCTGTCAAGTTGAGCCCTGCTAACTATTCCGTGTGGCAGAATATTCTAAACATCGAAGCTGATCTTGGACAGTATGATAGCCTTGTTGCTCATGCTGAGGAAGCCCTTGAGTACTTTCCAAATCAGGCACTCTTTTACTTTTTCTCTGGAACGGGTTATATGTTTCAGGGGAACAACAAACGAGCTGTGAGGCTCTTTGAGCAAGGAAAGAAGTATACTGTTGATCCAAAACTTTTGACGGTCTTTTATGGCCAGTTGGGAGATGCATATAATGCTCTTGGTGAGAGTGACAAGTCGTATCAATCGTATGATAAGGCACTGGAGAATGGACCAAACAACGATCATGTACTAAATAACTACAGTTACTTCTTGTCACTAGCAAACAAGGATTTAGAAAAGGCATTGAATATGTCAAGTAGATTAGTTGAACAACACCCCAATAATCCGACCTATCTCGATACTCATGGTTGGGTTTTGTACACTAAAGGCAAATTCAAAGAGTCAAGAAAATTTCTAGAAAAGGCAGCCTCGCTAGACGATGATGGCACAGTCATTGAACACTATGGAGATGTTTTGTTTCAGCTAGGACAAGTGGATGAAGCCATTGTTCAGTGGGAGAAAGCAAGAGACTTAGGCAATGCATCTGAACAAATAGAGAAGAAGATTGCTGATAGGAAGTTATATGAATAGACTGATAGTATTTGTGTTATTGGGATCAATTCTGCTTTCTTCCTGTAACAGGAAAGTAGGTGCGATTTTTGGCAGAAAAGGGGACAAGCTAGAAGTGGCCGATCCTGAGTTTCAATATTTATCAGCTAAAGCAAAATTCAAGTATGATGATGGTAAGAAGGGAATCTCTGCGATAGCAAACTTCCGTATCAAAAAGGACTCTTTGATCTGGATGTCTATTACGCCTGGTTTAGGGATAGAAGTGGCCAGAGTACTAATGAATAGGGAGCAAGTATTTATTCTGGACAAGATCAATAAACAATATTACGAGTATACATTTGATGAACTTTCAAAGGCATATGATTTTGATTTTACATTCAAAATAATGCAGTCTGTGATTTTAGGAAATTTGGTTGAGCCCTACAGGAGACAAAAAATTGACAAGAGCGAAGACTATTTTTCTTATACTGCTTCTAAGGGAGTTTACCTTTTTCAGAACTTTATTGGCTCCAAAAGCATGAAACTTGAAAAAGTTGAAGTGTTCGACGAGGAAACTAAAAACTCCATTTCTGTAAATTACAGTGATTTTATTTTGGTAAGTGGACAAGTTTTTCCAAATGAAATAACTGCCAAGATTGATTATGAGTCAGCGACACAGGCAAATAAAGAAATCAATATTTCCTATAGCAGGATGGTCATTCAAGAAGCTCCTATCAGCTTTCCCTATGCTGTGCCCAGTAAATATGAGAGGAAGTAGCTTTTTCTTTTCGCTGATTGTAGCAGCATCATTATTTGTTTCTCCTCAAGTATTTGCCCAGAAGACTAAGGGCCAATTAGAAAAAGAGAAAAAGGAAAATCTGCGCAAGATTGCAGAGGCAGAAAGAATCCTTAATGAAACTGCAGATGAGAAAAAGGTGACTTTAGGCCAGCTTCGAGCACTAAACCAGCAAATAAATGCTAGAGAGTCCCTCATCAGATCCATCGGTTCTGAGGTTAGAATACTAGACAATGAAATAAGTGATTTGGGGAGTGTAGTTGCATCCTTGCAAGACGACCTCAAGCAGCTAAAAAAGGAATATGCGGATCAGATATATGCGTCATACAAAGCAAACAAAGGTAATAGCAAGCTCATGTTCTTGTTTTCAGCAAACAACTTCAATCAACTCCTGCAAAGACTAAAATATCTGGAGCAATACACAGAAGCTAGAAGACTACAAGCCGAACAAATTCAAGTGGTGACAAAGGAACTCGATGATCAAAGGAGTAAGGTAGAGGCAAAAAGGAATGAACAACAAACCCTACTAAATCAACAGCTACGAGAGAGTCGGAAGCTAGCCAGGTCCAAGCAAAAGCAATCTAATCTTGTAGCCCAATTGACCAAAAAGGAAAGACAGCTCAGAAAAGAGATTGATGATCGAAGAAAGGCGAATACTAGATTAAATACACTAATTGCCAAAATAATTGAAGATGAAGTGAAGAAAGCTGCAAGCACAGCCTCTACTGCCGAGATTGCAAGTGCAGCTGAATTGACCAAATTGTTTGAGTCAAAAAAGAACAGTTTGACATGGCCAGTAGGGTCTGGTTTTATTTCATCCAAATTTGGTAAGCAACAGCATCCCGTCCTGAAACGCATCACCATTATCAATGATGGTATTGACATTCAAACTGAGAAAGGAAGCAAGGTTAAAGCTGTATTTGATGGCGAGGTTACCCGTATTGCGGCCATCCAGGGTAAGAACAACGTGGTGGTTATTCGACATGGAGACTACATCACAATATATGCTAGACTTAAAACGGTGAATGTAAAAGCTGGACAGAGAGTCCGGGAAAATGACATTATCGGTGAGGTATATACCAACAGAGATGGAAAGTCAGAATTGGAATTTCAGGTGTACAAAGGAGTAAATAAACTGAACCCAGAAAATTGGCTTGCGTTGAAGTAGTGAACCAATAGAAATAATTAGGACTTTCCTATTGTGACATCACGAAATACTTATTTTTGTATATAAAATTATAAGCAATGCATACATCATTATTATTTGCAATGCCAGGTTGGACAGAGATGCTGATTATAGCATTGTTCATCATCATCTTCTTCGGAGCTAAAAAGATTCCTGAGATAGCCAGAGGAATGGGTAAAGGCATAAGGGAGTTTAAGGATGCCTCAAAGGAGATCAAAAACGAAATAAACGAAGCTGCTAACGAAGACAATAAGGCATAGTCTTGAAAAGCTTTTCTACACTCTCTGAAATACATTCAGAGATAAAGGCAGGAACTCTCACTGTTCCAGATCTGGTTCGATATCATTTGGATAAAATTAAAGACAATGGAAGGCTCAATGCCTTCCTTAGTGTTTATGCTGATGATGCCATGGCTCAAGCTCAGGCAATTCAAGCCAAGTTTGAAAGCGAGAAACAAGGAAAACTTGCAGGACTAATAGTGGGTATTAAAGATGTGTTTGCTTTAAAGGGCAAGCGTCTACAAGCTGCAAGCAAAATCCTTGATGGATTCGAGTCGCTATACACAGCCACTGCTATTCAGCGATTAATAGATGAAGATGCCATCATCATAGGACATCAGAATTGTGATGAATTTGCGATGGGTTCTTCCAACGAGAATTCTGCCTTCGGTCCAACGAAAAATCCGAAAGATGACACAAGAGTTCCTGGAGGTTCTTCTGGAGGTTCTTCTGCTGCTGTAGCTGCTGAAATGTGCCGGATTTCAATAGGTTCAGATACAGGTGGTTCGGTAAGGCAACCTGCTGCCTTTTGTGGTGTCTTAGGCTTGAAGCCTACCTATTCACGAATTTCTAGATATGGATTGGCTGCATATGCCAGTTCCTTTGATACGGTAGGGATTATTGGAAAATCAGTGGAAGACATAGCACTGGTACTGGAAGTTATGGCTGGTCCGGACGATTTTGACAGTACAGTGGCAAGAACAGAGGTGCCTAGCTATTCCAAATTGTTTTCTGAAGAGAATTATAATATTGGGTATTTGAATGAGACCGTAACTCATGAGAGTTTAAATGATGACGTGAAGGAAGCCTTCTTCGATGTATTAGAACAATTGGAGGCTCAAGGGCATGATGTTTCGGAGGCACATTTTTCCCGTTTAAACTACCTTCTACCAGCATACTACATATTGACAGGTGCAGAGGCCAGTTCCAACCTGTCTCGGTACGATGGTATGCGATTTGGAGTCAGGGAAGAGGGTTCAGATCTTGAAAAGACCTACAAAGCATCAAGATCTAAAGGATTTGGGGAAGAAGTAAAGCGACGGATCATGGCTGGAACCTTTGTGCTAAGCGCCAGCTATTATGATGCCTACTACAAGAAAGCTCAGAAGGTAAGGGCTCTTGTCAAGGAAGAAACGGATTTGCTTTTTGAGAAATACGATTTTCTTGTTTCACCCACAACGCCAGCAACAGCTTTTTGTCTTGGAGACCTCAAGGACTCTCAGGAAATGTATTTACAGGATCTCTATACGGTACAAGCAAACGTTGCAGGTGTGCCTGCAATTTCCATTCCGATGGGTGAAGATTCCAATGGTCTGCCAATGGGCTTTCAGATTATGTCTAAAGCTTTTAATGAATCGCAATTGCTTGATATTTCAAACCAAATTGCTACTTTCAAGTATCGAAATAAATAGGATATGATGCGGAGATGGTTTTTTATAAGTTTCATATGCTTTTCCTCTATGGGGTGGGCGCAAGACTTTGAATTGACAGAGGTAATTCCTGACTATACTTATGATGAGGTGGCAGATCGCATGACCTGTATTGAAAGAGAGGTACCGCTTGTATTCAATGAGCGGGTCAAAGCCTTTGTAGATTACTTTGCAATCAAGGATAGAGAATATACAAAAGAGGTGATTCAGAAACGGGATCTGTATTTTCCATTATTCTCAGAAACCCTTGCAAAACACAATATGCCAGATGAACTAAAATATTTGGCAATAGTAGAATCAGGTCTTCGTCCGAATGCAATTTCCAGAGCGCATGCTGTGGGTTTATGGCAGTTTTTTTCATCTACAGGAAAGATGTATGGTTTGCATAGCAACTGGTACCTCGATGATCGCATGGATCCTGTAGAAGCGACTGATGCTGCCGCTCGTCATTTGAAAGACCTGTATAGAATGTTTGACAGTTGGGAGTTAGCGCTAGCAGCATACAATTGTGGTCCAGGCAATGTGCGAAAGGCCATTAGAAGAAGCGGCTACAAAAAGCAATTTTGGGAGATTTACAGATACCTACCCAGAGAAACCCGATCATATGTTCCCCAGTTTGTTGCCATAACCTATTTGTTCAATCATTTGGAAGAACATGGATTCGAGCAAAGGTCGGAGTTTTTCTATCCGGAGATGGACACAATAAGGATATCCCAGTATTTTCATTTAGAGACATTTTGTAATCAATTAGGTCTTTGTTTGGATGATATGTTGATGTGGAATCCGCAGATCAAAAGGGGAGCACTTCCAGAAGGGACCAAAAATTTCGCATTACAGGTTCCATCTGATTGGAAAGAAGAAATCGTTGCAAATCGAGTTGCACTTTATGATACAGCATCAAAAGTGGGAAAAAAGCACCTCGAGTATCTAGCTAGGAACACCCCGGGCAGTACATATGGAAGAGAGCGTCTTTACTATCGAGTGAGAAGTGGAGATGTTTTAGGTACCATAGCCCGTCAGTACGGAGTTCGCGTTTCGGATATTCGTTCTTGGAACGGCATTAGAGGAAATTTGATCAGAATTGGTCAAAGGTTGAGTATTTGGGTTTTACCAACGTATAATTCGAAGACGAAGAAATTGTATGCTTCTACCCCTCCAAAAAGTACTTTCAAGGCGAAAGTGCCTGCAAGTGGTTCTGGTAGATTATACACAGTTAGGTCGGGGGACTCACTTTGGAGTATTAGCCGGAATAATAACACCAGTATAGAAAAACTTAAGAAAGTAAATCAGCTGAGCACCAATACAATTAAGCCAGGTCAATCACTGGTGATCCCTGATTAATGCTTGAATTCAAATAAGAAGTATTTTGTGGCAATGAAGGAACGGTTTTTGTTGGGTACCTTCCTGCTAACCTATAAACAAAGATTCCATGTATAAGTACATCTTATTCTTAATTGTCATTGGATTTAGCTGCGGAGAGGCAGCAAAAGAAAACAGGCGAAAAGACCTACTACCTAATGCTAGAGGAGAAGCTGATGAAATCATTCTCGTTGTAGATTCTACGCAGTGGGCAGATACTGTTGGTTTAGCTGCCGAATTACGAAAGACATTTATGTCGCCCATGCTGGGTCTTCCTCAAGATGAAGCTTTGTTCAATGTTAGCAAGGTTAACCCTAGAAGATTAAACTCTGTATTGAAGTCTGCAAAGAATATGATCTTCGTGATGACACTTGATAGCAATACTCCCGACAGTAGAGTATTACAAAAATTCTTCACTGACCAGTCATTGAATCAAATCAAGCGTGATACCTCGATATTCATGCGAACTCAAAGAGATGTTTTTGCCAGAGGTCAGACCGTTATGTTCTTGTTTTCAGCTACAGAACAGCAACTGGCAAAAAAGATAAACTACAACAGGTCTGAGATCAGAAATTTCTTTGAAGCTTCTGCTCGAGAAACAATCAAATCCAGCCTTTTCAAGAGCCAAAAGAAGGAACTGGCTGCACGAATTAAAGAAAATCATGGCGTTGAACTAACGATCCCATTTGGTTGGGAGAAGGCAAGGGATCTAAAGAATTTTGTTTGGATGAGAAAGATGGATGCAGAGACGGAGCAGAGTTTGTTCATCTACTACGAACCTTATACCAGTCAAGGTATTTTTAATAAAATCGGTGAGTTTCGTGACAAGATCACGGAAAGAAATCTCTTTGATGGCGAGAACAAAGATGTTTACATCAAGAGACAGGAAATCATTCCGGTATTTACCGAGAGAGTAAATTTCAACGATCACTTTGCAGTAGAAGCCAGGGGTCTATGGAAGATTAGCGATAACTCGCGGGGTGGGCCATTCGTTAGCTACACCATTGTGGATGAGGAAGAAGGGTTAGTTTACTATGTAGAGGGATATGTAGATTCACCAGGCACACGAAAAAAACATCTGGTTAGGGAGCTTGAAGCAATACTTTCCACCTTCAAAACCAAGGGAGACCTAAAACCAGCGCAGAACC
>JABSPG010000179.1 GCA_013214445.1 Ekhidna sp.
CCTCCATCGCTATGCCCCCATATCGTATACTTTTGATGGTCCAAATGAGTCATCAGAAATCTTACATCTTCAGCCATTTCAAAATAATCTAAATCCTTATCAGTACAGTCACTCTTACCATGGCATCTGGCATCCATTAAAATCACCTGGTAATTCTCCATTAGATCCGGAACCATGTGATGCCTTCCCTTGGCTGAACCTCCATTTCCATGTAGAATGAGTAGCGGATCCCCTTCGCCATAAACCTCATAATAAACCTTTCCCCAGTCAGTTTGTAAAAAATACGATTTACCTTCCGCTCCTGCAATCTCAACTCTTTCCTGCCCAAGCACTGCTAAAAATGCTAACACATTAAATACACATAGTCCCAATTTTTTCATAAGCTTATAATTTTTACCTTTTATTTTGAACCAAATCTAGTTCGTAGGAAAAGTGAATAATTGTAATAATCAGACATTTTGGTTCTAATCGAAGATTATCCCTCAAACACTTCTGTGGCCAGATTCGTGGATCGCTATCAGTTTTATGATATAAGAGAGCCTGCGTTTTTCAAGACTGTTCCAAACGGAAAGATTGAATGCTATTTGATAAAAAATGGAGGTTTTTACCGGTGGGATGAAGAACAAAATGACTTTCTATCCAGTAATAAAAATGGATTTTTACCAGCGACAAATCAAGTTGGATTTTACCGTATTCCAAAATCACTTATTTGCCTGAATATCAAATTCAAACTGAATATCTTGAGCTTCTCATACTTTGAGAAGTTTATCAAAAAATGGAGAGAATGTAAGGTGACAGAAATCATTTCACAGGAAGACCAGGAAAGGGTATTAAGCGCATTGGACCAACAGCATCCCAAAATCCCCACTGAGCTACTGGATCAAATATTCGAGAAATGGTGCGAATCGCAACTATCAAATAAACAATTGGAACAACTAATTCAAATTGTACAACATAGTGAGACAGATGATCTAAAATCTACAGATATCGCTCATCAAATGAATATGTCAACCAAAACAATGGAGAGATTCGTAAATAAACATTTTGATCTATCCCCAAAAGAGCTATTACAAATTCTTCGTTTCGAACACACATCATTCCATCTAAAAAAAAGCGAAAAGCAGAGGCTGATAGATGCACTTGCGTTTGGCTACTATGATCAATCACATTTCAATAAAGAGTGTAAAAGAATTACTGGTTATTCACCTAAGGATTTTTTTTCTAAATTGAAGCTATCTACCAACGACTTAATTTTTGAAAATAACCTTCCTAGCAATGACGAAAACTAAAATAATTCTATCTCTACTCATAGTCAGCAATAGCTTGTCAGCTCAGAACTTTGACTCACAAATAGATAAACTTGTCGATAAGACAGAAAAAGAGGTCATTGAATGGAGACACTGGTTCCATGAAAATGCCGAACTAAGCAACAGGGAATTTAAAACTGCAGACCGCATAGCTAGCATCTTGCGAGATATTGGTTATGAGCCTCAAACAGGAGTAGCGAAAACAGGAGTAGTTGCTGTGCTGGAAGGAGGGAAACCTGGGCCAGTGGTAGGTCTGAGGGCCGATATTGATGGTCTTCCTGTGAAGGAACGAGCGGAGATACCCTGGGCCTCCAAGCAAATAGGCGAGTACAATGGAGAAATGGTTCCTGTGATGCATGCATGCGGACATGATACACACACCAGCATATTGCTAGGAGTTGCAAAAATGCTGTGGGAAATCAAAGACGAAGTTCCTGGCACTGTTAAATTCATATTCCAACCAGCAGAAGAAGGTGCCCCCAAAGGAGAAGAAGGCGGAGCTAAACTAATGGTAAAAGAAGGTGTACTAAAAAATCCAGATGTTGAAGCCATTTTCGGCTTACATATCAATGCTCAGACACCTGTAGGAAAAATAAAAGTTAGACCTGAAGGCATCATGGCCGCCGTGAATTCGATGCGAATAGACATAAAAGGACAGCAAGCGCATGGTTCAGCACCATGGGATGGTGTAGACCCAGTAGTTACCGCAGCTCAAATGGTCAACAACCTACAAAGCATCGTGAGTAGAAATATGCAATTGACCAAAGCTCCTGCTGTGATTACCATCGGAGCGATACATGGAGGGGTGAGATACAACATTATTCCCGAAAGCCTTTACATGCTCGGCACAATCAGAACACTGGATGCGGACATGCGGACTCAAATCCTTCAAAGAATTAGAGAGGTAGCGACTAAAACAGGGGAATCAAACAATGCAGAAGTTGAAGTTTGGATAGATGAAGGGTATCCCGTAACCTACAATGAACCGACATTATACGAGCAGATGCTACCTAGTTTGAAAAGAGCTGCAGGTGAAGAAAATGTCCAGATCATCCGACCTATCACAGGAGCAGAAGATTTTTCATTTTTCCAGGAAGAAGTACCTGGATTGTACTTCTTTGTTGGGGGCTGCCCTCCTGGAGTGGATCCGACCACCGTCGCAGGTCACCACACTCCTGATTTCTTTGTTGACGATGCAGGAATGAAGCTCGGTATGCAGGCAATGATGCGGGTAACGCTAGATTACCTATCGAAGAAATAGCTCTTTTAGTCTTTTGATTGGTCACGATCATCAATCAAAATGGCTAACTAATAGTCATTTTGCCTACATCAATATGTGGCACAATTACAATATAAGATGGTACTATTCCAAACCATCTTTGTATTGTAATTAAAAGATTTTCAGCTATGGGTTTTGTATTCAATTTATTTGCAAAGAGAGATAAAGTGGAATTGTCTAAAGCAGATTCAGGAGTTTGGATGGTTAGGAAGAACTTAAAGATTGTCTTCATGGGTCCAAAAGAGAAATGCCAAACCTATATGAGCCAGCTAAGGATAGCTTGAAGAATCATTCTATTTTAGGTGTATGAAACCCCACTCTCACCAGTGGGGTTTTTTTAGTCTTTATCTCCCCAAAATCCAAACAGCCAATTTCCGGGACTTTTCTCGTCATTTGATCGGAAAAACTCATCTACAGCTCGAATCAACTCCTTTTTGGTGATGAAATCATCACCATCTCTATCGAGCTTTACGAAGGCCTTTGCAGAGTGCTTTATGGGAATGTGATAGCACATAAACATATCTGAGTATTCATCCACAGACATCACTCCATCTGAATTCACATCGAAAGAATCAAATATGGAACTTATCATGTACTTAACCCATCTCTTGTATACCTCCTCGTTTCCTTTCTTCAACAAAACTTGAAAAAAACGAATGAATTGTTCCTCGTTTGCTTCCCCTCCCTGCTTCTCAAAGTACTTTCTAAACATGTTCCAGCTTTGAGTATTCTTCTCCATAACTGCATTGTACTCATCAGTATCGGGTTTAAACATCCAAAGGACGCATAGAGACTCTCCTATCTCCCGAAAATCATTTTCTTCTAAAACACCATTTCGGTCTTGATCAAGAACTACTCTGAAGTAGTGCGAGATCTTTTCTTTTTGAAATTCTGATAACATGTTAAAAGTGGCTTATATCGATCGAAAGATACGAGTTTAATCTCAATACTTCATGATCCAATCCTTCATTCTGATTAAGAAAAATGAATAATATTGACGCAACTAGCAAGCACTAAAAACTTGCATATAATGGATATTTACAGCTTTGAATACAGGGATGTACAGCAGGAGTCATGATCTTTTTTGAAGCAAATCAAAACGCACATGAAATAACGAAAGAGAATAAATAAAAAGGCTTGAAATGACTTGCAATAGTAGTACCCAAAAAAACAAATATTTAGGCACAAAAAAAGGAGTCACAAAAATGTAACTCCTTGGTTTTGAAGTGATTGCGCAGGGACTCGAACCTTATCATGTATATGATTGATTTTCAATTATTTATCAATCGATAATCTTCCTAGGTATTGATCTGGTATATCTGTGGCATTCATATTAGCATTTTCATCCATGTTTTGATAGACTTCATGATCAATTTCCTCAGGCATTACACAATAACCTTATGATTGAAGAATACAAAATGATATTTTTATAAAAAACGGTATTTTTACTTAGAGACACTAACTAAATTAAACGCTCAAATAAGTTCAATGAAAAAATTACTCTTACCATTTAATCAATACTTACTACTAATCTTATCTGCGCTCAAAATGATCGAATAACCTTGAATCCTGGTGGGAATGCAAATGGTGACCTAGTAGGGATAAAAGCTACAGAAACGGGTAATAATTCAACAAAACTGCACATCTACAGAAATTTCACATATGAGAATCAAGATCTTGATCGATTAGTAATTGATGCGAGTGGAAAAATTGGAATTGGAACTTCGTCCCCTTCCGAACTTCTTGACGTAGATGGCAACATAAAAGTAAGCTCAAACAAAGTTATATCGGCGAATAGAGGTAGAATTGGATTTTCACACGTGGTGGAAGATTGGAATCATACAATCTATAACAATTACCAAAACATAGATAATGAAGGTGCTTGGGACGGAATGAAGTTCAATGTCTACAAGGGCGCTTCATTCAGGGTTGGTAGTTCTAAAACTACAGCTCTTCACCTGGATGACTTAAGTAGAGTAGGCATAGGAACGTCGGCCCCAAATAGAAATCTGCATGTTTATGGCGCAAATGCTGGTAATGGGAATGTGTTAGCTTCGATAATGATAGGAAAGAGTAATGGCCCAGAGATACAATCCATCCAACAATCGAATGATGATGATATTCAGGGGTTAGCTTTTCGAGTAAAATCATCTTCAACTAGCGCAAACCCAAATTTTGAAGCAATGAGAATCAATTCATCTGGTTCAGTAGGAATTGGAACTACCTCAACAGGGTCGCATAAACTTGCAGTACATGGCTCCATAGGTGCAAGAGAAATCAAGGTAGAAGCTAATAGCTGGTCGGATTTTGTTTTTGAAGATGACTATGACCTTAGAACGCTTGAAGAGGTAGAACAACATATAAACGAGAAAGGTCATTTACCTGAAATACCCAACGAAGCTGAGGTCAGCGAAAATGGAATAAATCTAGGAGCTATGGATGCTAAGCTTCTACAGAAAATAGAAGAATTGACACTTTATGTTATCGATCTCAACAAAAGAGTACAAGAGCTTGAAAATGAGAATCAAGAGCTAAGAGATAATGCCATGAAGTGAACTTAGCGTTCAGTTTCACATTGAACTCTGTAGCCATTAAAACCCAATGCTATACCCTATCCTTGGGGTTAGTGGGCGTTGGCTTAGGTCATTATTCTTGTAATTGAAATCATAAAGTAGCAAGACACTGAAACTGATCTTCTCCGAGATTGAGAACTTTCGACCTACCCCCAGCAATGCAGCGTATTGCCAAGCGGTGACGACTGGTGATTCCGAGAAGAGTGAACTGTTTTTTACCAACTGATACTCAGCGTAGACATAAAAGCCATTGGAAATGTCGTAGCTGGTAAAAAGACTCAAACCATGGGCGTCCCCAGTTACATTACTAGAGTCACGATCATTGAGTTGCTCCCTTAAAATGATCCCTATTCCTGTGGAAAATTTTTTGTTCCATTGATATCCCAATTGGAGGTTGGTATCCAAGATTAGTGGATCTGTTGACTGCAAGGTCACGTTTCCATTAAGAAAAAATCGATTCTTGAGAGGGCTTCCTTTCAAGGAATTTCGTTTGATCCCCTTTTCCTCTTGTTGAAGATTGGGCAGTTCAATATACTTTGCTTTGGCCTTTTGCAATGATAGTTGCGATTTGGAATACTCTTCTGGCGAGATATTAGCAAAAAAGTCTTTCACACCTGACCTATCTACTTTTTGAATCTTGCCGTATTGATCAAGTTTGCCATTTAGCATCTGCTGCTCGATCTTAAGATCACTTTCTTGTGCGAGCTCAGGCGGTAAATACCTTTTCAATCGTTCTTTCATACCCATCCGATCAGACAGTATCAGACTGTCTATTTGCATGGAGTCAAGCTCAAATTCATCTAAATAGGCGGAATCGTATGCCCCATATTCTTCATATACCTCTTGCACCTTAGCAAAATCCCCCGCTTTTGCTAGCTCTTGCATCGCCCAATCCATCGAATCTTTGGGCGGTTCAAATTTTGTGTGATCGACTGCATACTGCTTGGGTCTTTTCAGTGAGTATTCACCCAAAAGAATTTTTCTACGGTTTGCCTTGGCTTCTTTCCACTTGCCAACTGTTTTAAGACTGTCCTTATTCTGTTTTCTAAAACCTCTCCAAGCACCCTTAGCAGCTTTAATACTGTCTTTACTGTAAGCTTTCTTATACTTCTCCAACTTTGTTCTAGCATCTTTGGAGCGTTCCACCTTTTTTAGGTGACGATCAGACACTTTTGCATCAAAAGTGATTTGTGCTGCCACACCATATGCCAGAAAGAAAAAAGAACAAAAGGCAAAAACACGCATGCGTTATTCTACTGTAGCACCACCAGGCCCATTGCAGCTATCATCTTTTACTATGAAGGTATGAGTGTCTTCATACGTATTGCCACACTCATCTCTAAACACATATTTAATGGTGTAGGTGTCAGGATCTTGTAGTAGATCATCAGGAAATCTACCTGAAAATCCCAAAGAATAATAGCTTCCAGATGAGGTTTTATAGAACCATTCACCGTAGTTACCTGAACCATCACCATCAAAACAAATCGCACCACCTCCTGAAGCATTTAGATCGAAAATAATAGGTCCCGTTCCTAAGCACTTATCGAAAGTGGATGGCCCGCCTATCTCTGGATTCCTTAAAGAACCTACAATTGCTATTGAAAGGGTTTTTTCGAAAGGTTCATCATATTCTGGATTGATGATGTTTAAGGTAATTTCCTTAATACCTTCTTCAGCAAATGCAATATTTGCTATAGACTCTCCAGTATATGTCGTACTGCCAATGCGCCACTTGTAAGTAGCTTCATTTCCATACATCTTAACATTCTGAGCAGAAAAAGTCATGAAACTGTTTGTAAGGGTGGTACCAGAAATATGTATGTCTGCGGATACTTTGTTTTCTTCACTCCCATAGTTGTACCTATACCGCCTCAAAATGTTATCATCATCATCCATGATGTAATACAAACGGTTTTGATCATCATATACATAGACTATAGAACGATCGTTCATATCAATTTCAGACTGGACACCTACTAGAGAGTAATCATAAATGGTCCTCCTATTGTTATTTGTAGGGTCATAAGCAGCACTCATTAAATATCCTTGAGTGTCATACTGATAATTCGTTATCTGGTCGCTTACAAGGTTTTTGGCAGTTGAGAGCAATCCATCACTATTGTATGACTGGGTTGATACTAATTCATAACGGCTATCATTAACAATATTAGTATTGTTAGTTCCAATATAATTGAATTGATCATGTGGTAACGGAGTATTCAAGCTTAATTGATAATTATCAAAACGATTTACTCCTGTCACTTCATCGTATTTTTGCTTACGTAGCTGACTTGACAAAACAAAAAAATCAGCATCATCGACTTCACGCACTAAAAGGGTAGTTTCGAGGGAAGATATTGAATTATCTAAATATTTTCGATAAAGAGTTTTCAGTCCGTCAGAAGAGTTTGATGGTGGTTCAGAGCTTGGAGCAAGTTCAGCTGTATACGAATACCTCACCTCTTCTATTGTCCCATCTGTGTGATGTATCTCTCGCTTGGTAGGATAATTTTTATATGATAAACCAAGTCCATCATCTATTTCGAATTCGGTTAATTCCATCACTTCATTGGAAACCCAGCGCAGTGTACCATTTTGATCCGCAATCTTCTTTTGGATCTCGGTACTATTAAAAGGTATTGCAATTACATCATAGTATAAAACAGAGT
>JABSPG010000018.1 GCA_013214445.1 Ekhidna sp.
TGTTCATGAAGTGATTTGCCGACAGATATTGGTGATTCTTTATCCTCCTCATCAGGATTTCTTCCATCTCCTTGCATCTTGTAGCCGGCATAATCGTCTTGAAGATAGTCTTCGATGGACTCTGCAGGAGACTCAAATTCTTCTTCGTAATCGTCCGCTTGCTCATCCTGTTCTTTTTCCTCTTTTCCTTCCTCCAATGCGGGGTTTACTTCCAGTTCCTCTTCTACGCGTGCCTCTAACTCTGCAGTAGGTACCTGCAGTAGTTTGATGAACTGAATCTGTTGCGGAGACAGTTTTTGTTGTAGAGACTGGGTAAGAGAGAGTTTTTGCATTATTTAAGTCCTAGTATGTCAAAAATATCACATTAGTTAGTTTTGCGGCGCAAATATTTTAAGATGGTGGACAAATTAAAAAGAACAAAAATTAAACAAATTCTAAGCCAAGGAAAATCGGGTGAGAAATTATGTGCGAAAGGTTGGGTAAGAACAAAGCGTGAAAGTAAAAATGTAGCCTTCGTTGCTTTGAATGATGGGTCCACTATCAAAAATTTGCAACTTGTCCTTGATGTTCCAAATGTTGATGAATCACTGCTTAGAAAGATCACCACTGGCGCAAGCATTTCAGCGATTGGAAAATTGGCAGAATCTCAAGGATCAGGTCAATCAGTTGAACTTTTGGTCGAATCCATCGAAGTGTTAGGTGAGGCTAACCCGGATGAATATCCATTGCAGCCAAAAAGACACTCACTTGAATTTCTCAGGGAAATAGCTCATTTGAGACCTAGAACCAACACGTTTGGAGCGCTTTTTCGAATTCAGCATGAAATGGCATATGCCATACATACCTTCTTCCATAATAAGGGATTTTATCATATACACACTCCGATATTGACAGCCTCTGATGCGGAGGGTGCCGGTGAGACTTTTAAGGTAACTACTTTAGACTTGAATGACGTTCCCAAGACTCCAGAAGGCGAGATAGATTACAAACAAGATTTTTTTGAGAAAGAAACTAATCTTACGGTATCTGGACAGCTAGAAGGCGAACTTGCTGCATTAGCGGTCTCTGAGATTTATACATTCGGGCCAACTTTTAGGGCGGAGAATAGTAATACTACTCGTCATTTGGCAGAATTCTGGATGATGGAGCCTGAAATGGCGTTCTATGATTTGGAAGACAACATGGATCTTGCAGAGGAAATGCTGAGATATGTGGTAAAGCATGCTCTGGAGCATTGTGAGGATGACTTAGAGTTTCTTAACAAACGTTTGCTGGATGAGGAGAAACAGAAACCGCAGAACCAGAGAAGTGAGTTGTCTTTACTTGAAAGGCTACAATTTGTGGCTGAAAATGAGTTCGAACGAGTATCCTATACAGAAGCGATTGAGATACTCAAAAGATCTAAACCAAATCAGAAGAAGAAATTTCAATTTCTGATTGAAGAATGGGGTGCTGATCTACAGTCCGAGCATGAGCGCTTTTTGGTTGAGAAGCACTTCAAGAAGCCAGTAATTCTCTATAATTACCCAAAAGACATCAAGGCATTCTACATGAGGCAGAATGATGATGATAAGACAGTTGCTGCTATGGATGTGTTATTTCCGGGTATTGGCGAGATTGTAGGAGGGTCACAGCGTGAAGAAAGGCAAGGCAAGCTCGAACAACGAATGGATGAGATGAACATCCCTAGGGAAGAATTGAATTGGTACCTAGATACTAGAAGGTTCGGCACTGTACCACATAGTGGGTTTGGACTGGGGTTCGAACGGATGATTCAATTTGTCAGCGGCATGGGTAATATTAGGGATGTAATCCCATTTCCAAGAACTCCTGGTAATTGCGAATTTTAAGAGAATGAAATTGAAACCTCTATCGTATCTTTAGCAAGGAAAATAGTAGAAGATATGGTAGAGTTTTTAGATTTTTTCGCATCCTTCACAACCGTTCAAAAGATCATTTGGGTTGGTATTTGTCTAGTTTTCTTTTTTTCGCTAGAAAACGTAATCCCCTTATTTAGGCACCAATACAACAGAATAAGGCATGATGGCATGAACCTTATTTTACTAGCTATGCTGATGGTGATCAATGTGGTGTATGGCATAGCCTTAATACATGTTTCACAGTGGACGTCTTCAACAGGTTTTGGACTTTTGAATTGGGTTGAATTGCCCACTTGGGCGGCAGTGCTGGTCTCTATTGTAGCTCTGGATTTTGTAGCTCAATACTTCGCGCATTTCTTGCTACACAAAGTAAAATGGATGTGGAAATTGCATCTGGTGCATCATAGTGATACCAAAGTGGACCTTACCACCGGTGTGAGGCAGCATCCAATTGAGTTTGTTTTGAGAGAAGCTCTTGCGCTTTTGACATTTACAGTTTTCGGTATGCCAATCTCCTTTTATCTATTCTACCGAATCATTACCATTTTCTTCACTTATTGGACGCATGCCAATATCAGCCTTCCCATATGGCTAGACAAATCCTTGAGTTATGTCATTGTGACGCCAAATACTCATAAGTTTCACCATCATTTTGAGCAGCCTTGGACCGACACCAATTTTGGAAATGTATTGTCGATATGGGATAGAATTTTTGGGACCTTTACCTATGACGATACTTCTAAAATAAAATATGGTCTTGACGTGACTGATGATGCCAAAGATGAAGATTTAAAATATCAATTGGGACTTCCCTTCAACAAGTCAATTAAGACGAATTATTAAGATTAGTAAAGGAGTCCTCCAGTTGACCAGTCTAAGTAGCCCCACCAGGACTTTTTAATAGTCTGTATATCAGTATTTTATAATAAATTAATACAAAAAGTAGTCTAAAAATGAATGAAAACAGTAGAAAAGAAGCCCTTCTGGCAGAAATGATTGATTTTGCAGAGATGGGAGAGTCAGGCTGGTATGTCAATTCTCTATATGAGAATTAACAGGTGTCTTATCGTAGGAGTTAGAGAAGAAATTCTTAGCGAGGATGAAGCTGACGAGGCTTCATGGGTATTAGAAACTTTTCACAATATGCTGTCAAAAGTTCGCCATTGATAATGGAAAAATGAAATGCTTAGGATATCAAACATGGATTATTAATTTGGGGTTAAAGGTGGGTGATCCTGCTATTGGTTATCTAATCTAACACCTCCCTTAGCTGAGGCTTTCAATACACAAAAAGAGACTTTATCATAGAACTTCTTTAGGGCTAATTCGAGAAAATAATCACCCAACCCCCTAAGTGAAAAGCCAGTAAAAATGTATCTCTTATTTGTGAAAATGGATTGATGCTTAATTAAGAATAACGTAGACAAAGA
The DNA here is from genome assembly GCA_013214445.1 of Ekhidna sp. Lineage (GTDB taxonomy): Bacteria > Bacteroidota > Bacteroidia > Cytophagales > Cyclobacteriaceae > Ekhidna. Next base: position 3,311 of record JABSPG010000018.1, read on the forward strand.
TTTCTTCACAGTTTACATTAGACCATTTCCATTTCTTCTCGATAGAAACAAGTTACAATATGTGGTAGACTTCCTTTTAGTCTGCCATTTTTACGAAACACTGCTGTAAGACTACACCTTGAATCTACTCCTTGTTAATACTTCATTTGTAAATGTCACCATTGTACATTTTCTTCACAGACACATAATTAATGAATCACATGTCTGTAACCACCAAGAAATCACTCCTAACTGGATTAATTATCTGCTGGATGAGTGTTGTATGTCTATATTCCCAAGATTTTGACGGCCCACGTCCTACAGGTAGCTCAAGTGAGGGTATCAACATTGGTAAAAGATCTTCTACAAATCTTCAATTAACTACTCACAACTATGGAGGATCTCATGGTTTTCTATTTAACGCCTATAAATCTCCCTCAACCGTAAGTGGTAATCTCAGCGCATCTGGGAACACAAAGTATGCCAACATGAGTACTCACAGTGGTGGAGCTGGTGCTATCATGTTTCATGCAAACGGAGGCAAAATGGACTTTCTGGTTTCGGGAGAATCGGCTGGTGCAGGACAAGATGTGGCTTGGGGTGCTGTCAAGATGAGGATACAACGGAATGGTAAGATTGGCATTCATAAGGTAACTCCGCTTGCCAAACTAGATGTGTATAATTCTAGCACCTTAGCAGGGGTCTTTGATCCGGCAAAGGCCTCCCTGCGAGTTGGTGATAATAACTTTCAACTGATCATGGATGGAAATGAAGTATATGGAAATCATAGTTTGGTCATTGCTGCAAAAGAAAAAATTCATTTGGGTAATGTAGATGCTAATGGAAGAACGCTCAACATGTCGATACTGCCAAGTGGAAATGTTGGAATTGGAGAAGAGAACCCGTCTGCCATTTTACATGTCAACAATCGAACTGGTTTAGGATCAAGCGTAGGAGATAAAAGTCTACTGACCAGAACATCAGGAACCGCAGACAACCGAGTAAGTAGTGATGTATGGTTAATCCGAGACGCAAACGAACCCGCGGGTCAAGACGGTTGGTTGACCTCAAGAATGCATCATTCCATCTCTGTGGACGGAACTTACCAGAATCCTGGAGGAAATACAAGGGTATGGTGGGATCGCGACCCTTACAACAATATTCAATCTTGGGGAAACTCTAGTTCGACATACATGACGTTGAAAAACGGCCGATTAGGAATAGGAACTGACGATATCCCAAGTGACTATCTGCTGGCAGTGGACGGAAAAGTAATTACCGAAGAGGTATTAGTAGAGGTAAGTACGAGCTGGCCTGACTATGTTTTTGATCAAGATTACAACCTAAGATCTCTAGAAGATACCGAGGCATACATCAAAGAAAACAGCCATTTACCGGATGTACCGTCTGCCAGTCAGATTGAAAGTGAAGGTTTAGCCTTAGGAGAAATGAATGCTCTCTTACTAAAGAAGATAGAGGAACTTACACTTCATACCATTGAGCAGCAAAAGCAAATTGAGCAGCAAAAACAATTGCAACAATTACTTCTCAGCCGGTTGGAGGAGTTAGAAAATAAGACCAAATAAGCTGAACGGGCTAATCCCACTGTTCAGCTTTGGCAAAAATGAATCATAGCAAAAACTCGTAAGACCATAGTAACGTGAAATTCAAGTGTCTTTTAAGTGTCCTCTTTTCAAGTCTTCTCTTCTCGACTTTTTCACAAGAATACTATGTCAAAATTGAGAATCTAGATGAATCGACTGGGAATGAAGGTAAAGAATATCATTACACCAAAAGTGTAACGCTTAAACCTGGCTTTGTGGCTAACAGCGCAAATGGTCCATTTACCATTAAGTCCATACCTTTCAATAGTCCTCCTTCACTGGATCAAAACTTCGTTAGGGTAGAAGTACCCAAAGTGCCAGTCAGTTCGGAAAACGATTTGACGCTATTAACTCCTGATGATAAGTCAGTTACATTTTCATATTCAGATGGCTTAGGCAGACCCACCATGTCTTCGGCCGCCGCTGCAGGACCAAATTATGCCGATGTTGTTCAATACAACCATTACGATCAAACAACTGGTAGGGCAGATAAAGGCTATCTTCCTTATGTAAAGAACCATGCTGCTCCAGGTCAATTTATTTCTGATGCTAAAACGTCAACAGAGAACTACTACAACAGCCCGCCATCGAGCGTAACGCAGGACAGTAAACCATTTTCATATAACGAATACGATTCGCGAGGTAGGGTATCTGCAACAGTGGCTCCTGGTGCAAACTGGCATACGGGAAGCACGTCTACCGCCAAGAAAACCACCTATGATTATTTCATGCATGATCCTTCAGAGACAAACGCCGCTGAAGATTTTACTGTCATAAAGTGGAAAATTTCAAATGGTAAGCCAGTAACATCGGAGAACTATATCGCAAATGAATTGAGTGTGGTTCTAGTTACCGACCCACAAGGTAGGAAAATGCGCACGGTGAAAGATATGAGAGGATTGACTATTACCTCGCAAGTATTTGATGCTACAGCTCAAAAGTGGTACGGCTCATATAATGTGTATGATGAAATGGGTAGAGTTCGATTTGTGGTTCCACCCATTTTGACAGCTGACCTTACTCATGGAGCGATTTTAGCAGATCCTTCCACAACCCAGATCGATGAGCTTTTATTTGAATATAAGTATGACAATGATGGCAGAATAATACAGCAAAAGGCACCAGGCGCTGGTTGGGAGTATTTTGTCTACGATGAATGGGATCGACTAGTTATGTCGCGACACCAAGGGCAGCAGTGGAACGGCGGTGACTCTTGGACCTTTTACAAATACGACGCTTGGAATCGTCAGATCATGACCGGGGTGGTGAGAACAAATGATGATCGAGATGATGTGATTGCAAAAGTGTCAGGAAAAGCTAGATATGAGACTGAGACTTCCTCGTCAATTGGCTATGTAATTAATAATTCCTTCCCGCGGCTTACTTCAGACTATTCCAACTACGAAATTCGAACCATTAACTATTATGACGATTACAGTTTCAAACCCAGAGCATGGGCTGAGAACCTGTCTGCGTCCGCTTTCAATCGGGTGTTACCTTCGGGTTTTACAGGAACACAAATCACCGATGCACTCAGTTTAGCAACCGGTAGTAAAGTACGAATTTTGGATGCGACCGGCTCCAATCAATGGCTCAACACCGTGATTTATTATGATGAAGATGGACGCATGCAGCAAACAATAGCTGAAAATCATCTAGGAGGCACAGATGTACTCACTAACCAATTAGAAGATTGGACAGGTGAGTTAGAGAAAATGCTATTGGAGCATAACAGCACAACTGATCAGGTAGATATTCTCACCGAATACGAATATGCACACAATGGTCAGCTAATTAAGACCTTTCAAACCATTGATGGAGGTACAAGGGTAGAAGTAGCAGATTACAAATACAACGTACTGGGAGAGTTGGTAGAAAAGAATCTACATTCTACCAATGGTACCTCTTATCTACAGTCTGTTGATTACCGATACAACATTCAAGGAGCTCTTACTGCCATCAATGATCCTAATTTAAGTACAGGTGGTGATAACGATTTATTCGGTATGAAGTACCACTACGAAACTAGTATAGGGATAGCAAATACCGAGGATCGGTACGACGGGTTGGTCAATACCATGGAATACAATGCAACAAATCGAACAAGTTCGGTAGTGCCTACGGATGGTCCGAATGGCCAGACAAAAACGGCACTTGGCTTTGATTACGATGAAAGAAATCGATTGAAAGGGACTTCATTTGCACAAGGTAATAGTACGGGTTCTACCTACGACCAAAAAGTAGGAGACTTCAACATGACGGCAAGCTATGATGCAAATGGCAACATTGACGACCTGACCCGAAAGTCTGACGATGATGTGATAGATGACTTGAATTATACCTACTCATCCAACTCCAATAAACTGACTGCAGTGGACGATACCGCACCAAATGAAGGTGGTTTAGATGATTACTATCCTGGTACTGATTACACCTATGATGCTATGGGCAACATGACCTCAGACGCCAATAAGCAAATCACGGATATTTTCTACAACGAGATGCAGCTGGTGGATGAGTTCCTGTTCCTCGATCAAACGAGCATTTCCTACATCTATGATGCAGTGGGCAATAGACTAGCTAAAACAGTAGTGGACGGAGACGGTAATGAGCTTTCCAGAGTCGATTATGTAGGTATGGTTGAGTATTTGGATGATGAGATCAATCAAATCTTTACTGATGAAGGACGGGCATACAAACAAAACAATGCCTACCATTACGAGTACTTCATTACGGATCATCAGGGAAACAACCGGGTGGCATTTGGAAACCTACCTGAGCGCAATGTCTATGTAGCCACCATGGAGACACCTAGGTCTAGCTATGAAACCTCAGAGTTTGCCTTTCCAGACAATAACAACCCGGTAAGTGCTGAAAATCATACCCCTCTGGGTGAAAAGAGTATGGCGCTAAATGGGACGAACGTAAATAAGCGTGTAGGTCCTATGAAGGTGATCAAGATTGCTACCCATGATAAAGTAGAAATTGAGGTCTTTGCAAAATATAGCGGAAGCTTCAGCAATGGAGCTGGTGGATTAGGCTCCTCCTTCCTCGATGCGTTCAATGATGCAAGTGCTGGATCTGGAGCTGAGGGCGCAGGTCTTTCGGTGCAAAGCATGCTAGCGGATCCTGCACTATTTCAAGCGAATGACAACAGTAGCAACGAGCCAGAGGCCTACCTACAATACATCTTTTTTGATGAGTCTTACAGCTTTGAAAGCCAGGGGTCTGGCTTTAAGCCAGTTACCAATAACTCAAATGGTAAGTTCTTCAAGTTATCTAGTGGGGAGCTATCTTTTAGTGAACCTGGCTACCTGCTGGTATACGTGGCAAACGAATCTCAAAACAGCAACAAAGATGTCTTTTTTGATGACCTAAAAATTACGCATGCCTCCTCCGAGTCTGCATTTAGGGTAACTCAGGTAAACGACTACTATCCTTTTGGACTCCCAACGGCCAACTCCTGGAGAGCACCAGGCTATGTAGATCCAGGATTATTATATCAGAGTAGTTATAGTGGCTTGGATAGTTTGACAGGGTACTATGACTTTTTGAGTAGAAGTTATGATCCAGTACTTGGACGATTCTTTGCAGTCGATCCTGCTGGACAGTTCTCAAATCCATACAATGGTATGGGTAATGCTCCTCATATGATGATTGATCCTACTGGAGAGATTGCTTGGTTTGTTCCATTACTAATTGGGGGTGCGATGAATCTAGGTACTAAGGCTATATCAGGAGATGTAAATAACTTCTGGGATGGCTTAAAGCATTTTGCAATTGGTGCAGCTACCTCAGCGGTAACTCAGGGGATCACATTTGGAGTTCAAGGAGCAATAGGTGGTCATGGTTTTGGAACTGGCGTTAATGCAGCATTTTCTAATTCAGGATTGGCCAGATCAATTATATCTGATGCCGTGATTCCAGGTATAATACCTCAAGGATTCGTTCAAGCAGGTTTGAATGTTACCACGAATGGAATAGCTAATGCTTTTCAAGGAAATAATTTCTTTGAGGGAGCAGGATTTGCAGCTGGAGCTGGTTTTATTTCAGGAGGAATACAAGGAGCAGCAGCTGCTAAAGTATCTGAGTATGAACGAAGTGTTTTATTTGGAACTTTGACACAAAAAGGCAGGGAAGATGCGTTTATGGATATTGCCAATGAATATGATATTTTTAATAAGGGAGTCGATAATGTTACTTTCAGTAAATTAGATAATGCTTATGGAGAAGTAAAACCTATCTCCCCAACCACAGGTAAGAGGATTGAAGTCGGAACAGCTGCCGGGAAATATCCACAAGGCGTAAAATCAGAGTATCTTTTTGACTCAAGTAGAGGAGTATCCCTGAAAAAGATCAGAGCTAATATTATTCATGAAGTCAAGCATGCTAAAGACTTAAACTGTAATATTGCTAATATTATCCATCGACACTCTACGAGTAATGATATGTTTCAAGCAATATTTGAAATAAGGGCACACAGGGAAGTGTTGAATTTTGGTATTCAAAGAAGCTACAATAGAAGTAGGATTGCTTATTGGATGAGTAAAATAAGATAATGGTGACCGGCTATATTCAACTTCTGTATGTATTGCTTCAATTGTTTCACATTAGTTATTCCAACAACGATTGCGAGTTTTATCTAAGAGTTCCAGACAAGAAATGGGATCATAGTGTAATAATTCTTTCTAGCGATTCAGCTTACTTTTTTTCAGCAACAGATGATCTATCAATTGGGTCTGCTAGTGCCAAAATTTTAGCTAATACAGAATCTCAATTGGTTGTAGAATACGCTAAAAATTACATTTATCTTAAAGGGGTAGATACTCTATGTTGGAAGAGAAAAGAGAAATCGTTGACAAGTGACCATTCTGGGAATTTATACACATACAAGAAAACATCTTTGGAAAAAATCCTAGACATTCTACATGACATATCTGACGAACAGATTATCAGAATTTGTAGATAACAAAACATATTTTACTCTAGCTAGCGCGAGCTTGTAGCTCGTGCTTAAATGAAAAGAAATAAAAAATGAACGAAAAGTCAGCATGTCAGAAAAGTACAAGTTCTCCAATTCCAAAGGGCTTTATTTCACTACGAGTACGGTGGTTCATTGGATCGATCTGTTCTCTAGAAAAGAGTTACGCTGCTCTACGGATTTAAAGAGGTTGAGCAGTTCTTTGTCCTGTAGCTGAGAGCTGGCCATCTCATAGCGCTCGTTTGTAACGAGTGAGTTTACTACAAAGCCTTGAGCTTAGCAGCTTTAATGAGGTTATCGAGGGTGTAGAAGATATGTGTTTTATCTTCTTCAGGCAGTTTTTGCAGTTCCAGTATGCGGTTCATAGTGGACTTGTCCAGTTGCTGGTCTGCTGCACCCACTAAGAAATCCAGACTCACATCCAGGTAATCCGCCATCTTGGCCGCTACTTCGATAGAGGGCTTCATCTCGTCCCGTTCGTATCGTCCGATGGCAGGCCCTTTAGTGCCCAGGTGTTTAGCCAGGTCATCCTGAGACAACCCTTTTCTTTTTCTAGCCTCTAATAGCCTGCTTCCGAAACTCATAGATATTGAATACAACAGTAAAACAACGAAAGTGTCAAAAGTAGGCAACACAAGTGTTTTGAACAAATCATAAACTGTTTGCTAAATAGAAAGGAAACGTTACCTTTGGAACGAATCTGTTCTAAAAAACTTTTTTTATGCAATCAACGAAGCTCAACAGCACCAACCCCGAACATCTCACTTATGAACACGAACCCTTAGCCATAGCAGTATTGGGAGGGATCCGACTAGAAGGGCTGGACAGGTTAAGGGTGACTTTGAAAGTACAAGTAGAGCATGTGAGTATTAGGCACAACTTAGACCTCTACAATGACAATCAACTCGAAAAGCTCATCCGAAAGATCGCCGAACGGTTAGAAATTGGGACGAGTGTGGCAGCAGCAGCTTTAAGTGATTTAACCGACCAACTCGAAAGATACCGACTGGAAGAAATCGAAAAACAACAAACCGAACAAGAGATCGAACGACGGATGCTCACACCCGAAGAGATCAAAACAGCAAAAGTCTATGCATCTGCCCCCAGCCTGATGCAACGTACCGGAGACGACCTGCAATCCACCGGTATCATTGGTGAATGGGAAAACGCCCTGACCCTGTGCATGGTCATGACCAGCCGCCTGTGCAATGACCCCATCAGTGCGATCACGCTGGCCAAAAGCGGAATGGGCAAGAGTTACCTACAGGAAAAAGTAGCCGCCATCATGCCACAGGAAGCCATCATTGAAAATACCATGATTACCGAGAGTAGCTTTTACCGCTTCGGCAGGCACGAGCTAAGTGGAAAAATATTCCTCATAGAAGACCTGGACGGAGCAGAAGCGGTATTGTACCCGATCAGAGAAATGCAATCGAAAAAAAAGCTGAGCAAGACCGTAACGATCAAAGACACGACGGGCAAGCTCAAAACCGTGACCCTCATAGTCGAAGGGCCGATCAGCGTATGCGGTTGCACCACGAGGGAAAGTATCTATGACGATAATGCTAATCGAAGTTTGTTGCTCCACCTGGATGGCAGCAAAGTACAAGACGAGCAGATCATGAGTTACCATCGGAAAGTAAAAGCAGGAAAGATCGACAAAGACAAAGAAGAACAAGCCAGGGAACAGTTAGAGTTGGTACAACGCATCCTGCGACCGATCAAGATCGTGAATCCCTATGCAGAACTGATTCAACTACCTTCTACTGTTCACAATCCAAGAAGGACCCTGCCGATCCTGTTGAGCTTTATCGAAGCGATTACCTTCTACCATCAGTACCAAAGAGAAGAACAGGCAGACGAAAACGGCGAAGTATTCATAGAAACAGCACCAGAAGATATTGAATGGAGCTTCAATCTTCTAAAGGATATATTGTTCAAGAAGAGCGATGAATTATCAGGAGCATGCAGAAAGTTCTATGACTGGTTGCAAGCCTGGACAAAGAATAACTCGATTACAAAGTTCCACGCCCGAGACATCCGGGAAGCGAAAAGAATCCATCCGAGAACCCTGACCAGATACCTGGAAGAATTACGGATGTTTGGAAGGATTGAGATCACCGGAGGCAAAAAACAACGGGTAGGCTATGAATATGAGTTGGTGACCTGGCAAGCAGATGCCAGCCTGCAAAGCACTCTGGAGGAGTGGGTCGAATCTACGCTAAAAGAGATTACACAAACCCATGAAAAGCAAACAAAAGGCCAAAAGAAAAAGAAAGCTGCTTGAAGAAATAGGACATAAATAGGACAAAGTGCTACTGTCCAGTATTTATCACTGAAAGCCAGCGACTTAGCAATAAGACACCTCAAACTAAAAATAGCGTGACATGAAAAAACTGATACTTGAAAACCCATCCTTTAGATATTTAGAGACCTCCTTCAGGGAGTGGTTGGACATATTGGGCTATGCAGAGACAACCGTTTACTATCTGCCTTTACACGTGAGAGAGTTCTTGTATTATTTAGAGACGCAAGGCGTCAACCAAATCAAGCAACTAGAACCAGCACAGATCAAAAGCTATTACGAGAAGTTAAAAGAACGATCTAATGACCGAAAAGACGGAGGGTTGAGCGGAGCACACCTGAATAAGCACTTGCAAGCACTGAGGAAGTTTACCGACTACTTGCGAGAAGTCGGACGAATCGAAATCCCTATGTTGACTTTTAAGAATGAGACCGCAGAGAACAAACTAACCTATCTGACAGAAGAAGAAATAGACCAACTGTTCAAAGCGACTTATCTACCGCCACCGTCAAAAAAGAACATACCAGAAGAAAAGCAGGAAGCCATCCAGGCAAGAGATCGGGCCATGTTGGCCGTGTTTTACGGATGTGGATTAAGAAGGAATGAAGGAGTAAGCTTAGATATAGCAGATATCAACTTCGATCATGCAGTGTTACACGTGAGGAAAGGGAAAGGACAGAAAGAGCGATTAGTACCCATCAGCAGGCAAAACCTGCTTCATTTACAATCATGGGTCTACGACTACAGACCTTGTCTGACATCAGGAGCCAAAATCGAAGCACTCTTTATCAGCTACAATCATGTAAAAAGGATGCATGGACAAAGCTTATTGATACGGTTGCATAATCTGATTTACCAGACAGATAATGAAGAGTTAAAAGAGAAGGAAATAGGACTGCATACGCTTCGTCACAGCATTGCTACCCATCTATTGCAAGCAGGAATGAAGCTGGAATCCATCAGCCGATTTTTGGGGCATAGCTCTTTAGAATCCACCCAGCTGTACACGCATCTAGTGCCAGAAGCCAATGGCCAACGCCAACAGTCATTTACTAATATCCCGACCTATGAAATCACAGATACCATCCCGACCATCGACTGATCAAATGTTGACTAATTACTTGAAACAAAAAGGCTACAGCAGTACTTCCAGAGCATCCTACATCAAAAACATCCGCTACTTCCAAGACTGGTTAAAAGGTGAAGCGGTAGCAATAGAAGAAGTGAGCTATCAAGATGGACTGGCATACCTTGATTACCTGAAACGAAAAGGATTGACCCAAACGAGCAGGTATCATTACCTGATGGCCGTCAATCACTATTATGACTACCTCATTGAAGCACACAAGTTAGACAGGAATCCACTCACACGAATTAAGATAAGACCAGGGAAGCGAACACAAATCTATCAGGTGATCGAACCCCACGAACTACACAGGATCTATGCAAGTTGTCCGGCAGAAACTATCCATAAGAAAAGGAATAAAGCTATGTTGGGGTTATTGGTTTATCAAGGGTTACGCACCGGAGAAGTGTATCAAATGCAAGTAGATCAGATCAAGCTACAAGAGGGAGTTGTGCAGGTTTACGGAAGCAGAACAAGCAACGAAAGAACGCTTGAATTAAAACCCTTTCAGGTGATGGAGCTGTATGAATATGTAATGAATGGGAGAGAGGAAATCCTCCGACAATCTAATGAAGAGACACAGAGACTATTTATTGGAATATCCGGAGGGCAATCGCCTGGACACTACCTGTCTGAAATTATGAGACAGTTAAGAAAAAACCACCCCAATCTGACAGCACAGCAGATCAGAGCAAGTGTGATCGTGAAGTGGCTCAAGCAATACAATCTGAGAAAAGCGCAATACCTGGCAGGGCATAGATACGTGAGCAGTACCGAGAAATATCTGCAAAACGAAGTAGAAGGATTAAAACAAGAAATCGAACAATATCACCCACTGGGATAATCAAAGAAAGGCATATGAAAAATAGAAGTCCATAGATGCCATTGGCATATTAGATAATTTTACTCTTGAAATCGCAAAATCAAACAATGTTTTTTTAAATGATATGCCCTTGTATGGCTTGTGGACTGGAAACGGCTACAGGTGTTTTTGCGAACACCAAGAGAGCCTAAGCAAGGGTTTTTTTAACCTCTTAAAATCGCAGAAATGAAAACGAAAAATGAAGAGCTTAAAAAGCTTATCGAACACATCGAGTCCTATCATAATGGGGATTACATCCCTATCATTATTGACTTGTCCAGAGCAATTTACATGTTACACTATGTTGATAAAGACGATGTAGGTGCTTTGAAAATACAGAATACTTGTTTTGAACTTTACAATTTGATTGAGTGCTTTTATGAAGCCTACCAAGTGCGACAGCAAGTAGCGTGAGAATAGTGTAAGCAGGTATTTAAGCATGAATACCTGCTTATTGATACGTTTATCAAACTAAAACAAACACCTAAATGGAAATAAATCGTTATTTTGTAGATATGGACTTACAAGCAGAAAAATACCTATTGATCGAAGAGTTAATGAAGGTTCAGGACATCAAAATGATCACTCAACTTAAAACCATCCTTCACAATAGAGATCAGGTAATTGCTTATGAAGCCGATGGACAGCCCATCACAGAATCTCAAATGCGATCTGATATTTTAGAAGCAAAAGAACGCATTAAATCCGGTCAATATACCACACAAGAAGATCTGGAAAGAGAAGCTGAAAACTGGTAAATGGGAGAAGAAATCAAATCGTATGTCGTCATCTGGGATGATGAGGCTAAGGTACAATTAAGAGCTCTTTACGATCACATCAAATACAAATCACTGGCCAATGCCAAGAAGGTGAGAACAGATATCCTTAAAACTGCAAGGAGTCTGAAAAATATGCCTGAAAGGTATGAGGAGTATCCTCCTATGAAAAGAATCCCCGGAAACTTTAGGTTCAAAGAAGTTGCTTCTCAGTTGCTCATTTATGACGTAACAGACACGCAAGTACATATCGTCAAACTCGCACATAAAAGAGAGCTAAATCAATAAGTCCAACTGGTAGGATACTATTGCAGTTGACTCCCTTTGGTCGCCATGCCAAGTGAATCTGATAGCCACTATTGGTGAGATTAAAAGGTGTGCTGGGCTGGAAGCAAGCGGCACTGTTCCCGCACGTCTTCCGACCCACAAGCCACACAGTACCCCAAGCTCCATCCCTGCACGGCTGTTCTTCCTGTGCGTCCAACCGCCACGGCTAACCCGTCCACGCCCAGCCACAGCCCTAGTTAATCCGCATCTACCGCCCCTGTCTGCTACTGCCTGACGTTCGGGTGCTGAATAGCAACCACAGAATGAAAAAAGCAAATCCGATCCCTCCTTAAAACATGCGCTGTATCCTGTAATCTGATTATTGAAATCCCAGCCTCGTTGCACTTGCGGCAGGACAAAAAGGCTACAGCATACAGCGCATATTTATCCCATACCAAACCCAATTTGCTTTTGTTCATCTGTGGCAACCCCGCCCTTCTCCAGTCAGAGCAGCCAGGGGGTGCGGTTGTTCGCTGGATAGATCATCGAGTGAGAAAGAGTGGCTTTCCCGTGCTGAGATCGTGCAACTCGAAAGTGAGATAAGATGCGGGCAGTAACGGTTAGGGTCGTCAAGAGCCAGAAACTAAAGAAGTGCAAGCCTGCCGTGCATCGGCCGAGATCACCACCCGATCAAGTGAGTAGCTGCGTGGCACATCATCCCGATAACTAAATGGGTATTAAGAGCAGTTGAGAAAGAATGATTATCCGACCCATTTACCCATCGGAACGATGACAACCCTTTGCGTGTAAGCCATTGTTTACTATCTTCGAACCGTGTGCAAAGGCACGCTGAAAAAATTTTGACTTTTTGACGATCTGAGCTTTAAATAAACCGAATTGTTTTTTAGGAAGGGTGTAGGAAAAAAGAGGTAAGCGTTGAAAAAAATGCGATAATTTTTATCCTTTTGGACTCCCAACGGCCAACTCCTGGAGAGCAGAAGGGTACATCGATCCGGGCTTACTCTACCAATCATCATACGCTTCTTACGACAGCCTTACAGGCTACTACGACTTCTTGAGCAGAAGTTATGATCCTGTTTTAGGTAGGTTCTTTGCGGTTGACCCTGCAGGTCAATTTAGTTCACCTTATATGGCTATGGGTAACGTACCAATGATGTACGTTGATCCAGATGGTGAATGGGCGTTCTTGGTTCCAATCATTGTTGGAGCTGTAGTTAATACAGCGGCAAACTGGGATCACATCACTTCAGCAGATAATTTTTGGCAGGGTTTAGGTCGTGCAGGTGGATACGCTCTGACAGGAGGTGCAGCAGGAGCAGCTACTCTGATAGGAGGTCCAGCAGGCTTTGCACTAAGTGGTGCTGTTGGAGGGTTAGGGAATGGACTGATGCAAGGCAAGACAGGTGCTGATCTATGGACAGGTGTTGGAATAGGTGCAGTAGCAGGTTTAGCAGGAGGTGTAGCAACTACAGCATTACCCGGAGTGATGTCTGGAAGTCCGATATTGAACGGGATGATTAAAGGTGCAGTCGGTGGAGCTGCTGGTGGTTTTGTTGGTGGTGGCTTAGCAAGCGCAGCATATGGAGGAAACTTCTGGGATGGTGCATGGTCTGGAATGAAAAGCGGTGCAATGACAGGTGCTCTTGTTGGTGGAGCAGTTGAAGGCTATCAAGCTTCAAGAAATGGATTTAATCCACTCACAGGTAATAGAACTCAAGGTTGGCTAAAAGCGAATGCAACGCCAGGAAATCTTCAAGGCAAAAGTGTAAGCGTAGCTGAAGCAAGAGTAAGCCCAGGTAAAATCAGACCTCTTAGTGGTCCATCTACAAGTTCATCTGGCCAAGTAAGTACCAGTGGAACAAGATTATTTGGTGGAGATATTAGAAGTATACAAGTAGAGCCTTTTAAACTAAGTCCTCGCCAAGGACTTCACTATGGTTCAGGTGCAGTAGCAGGAAAGAGTCAACTTAGTGTTAATCCTCAAAATTTACTTAATCAACTTAATACTGGGAATTACAATCCAGTTAGGGTTGTAGGTGGAAATAAATGGGTAGTTGATTTTGGACAAGTAATTGGTAACCATGCTGCTGGTCCAACACAATATGGAATGGTACATATGAATAGTGCAGGTCAAATCCACATTGTTCCAGCTAATCCAGTACAGTATTAATCAATGATAAATTATTCAAAAGATCATATTCTATTATCCTTACAAAAATCGCTTCTCGGTTATGTAAGGAATGATTTAAGGGCGGTAACGCTTAGTTACTCGTCATCTGAACTCATAATAAGATTTGTATTAGATCATGAACCCTCATCGGAGGATCGTGATTTTTATTCAGAAGCATTACTAGATTTTTATGCGGATATTGTAACAGGAAAAGAACCCGCTGTGAAAGAGGAAATACTTCACTCCAAGTCATCTTCTCCGGAGTTACTCAATAGCAATGATGTTTTTGTTTTTTTAAGATACGAACCCAATAATTAGATATTGTATTTTACAAAGCCTTGAGCTTAGCAGCTTTAATGAGGTTATCGAGGGTGTAGAAGATGTTTTGCTTGTCTTGATCGGGAAGCTTCTCTATGTCCTCTAATCGCTGTAATGTTTTTTTATCCAACATCTTCAGTTCAGTATCACTGACCAGATAATCAATAGACACACCTAAAGCATCAGCTAACTTTTTAGCTGTCTCAATGGATGGCTTCATCTCATCCCGTTCATACTTACCTACAATATCGCCATTGATCCCTGCGATCTTGCCAATCTCAGCTTGAGAAATCTTCTTTTCCTTACGGCAAAAAGCCATTTTTTGTCCAAAGGTCATGCTGTATCCTTCAGTTTTAAGTATTGAAAACGAGTTGTTGAGCAATAATAAAGGAATAATAGTTCACAATCAATCCGTATAGTTCTTGTTAGGTTCAGAAGGAAAAGGTAGTTTTACGAAGGATAGTTCAGAATAAAATATTTTTCCATGACCAACAAGCTCAACATCACCAATCCAGAACACCTGACCTACGCACACGAACCATTAGACATAGCAGTACTAGGAGGGATCAGACTAGAAGGACTGGACAGAATGCGGGTAACACTTAAAATCCAATTAGAACACCTGGCGCTGAGGCATAACCTGGACTTGTACAATGACACACAGGTAGAAAAGCTGGTAAGGAAAGTAGCGGAGCGAATGGAAGTAGGCACCAGTGTCATAGCATCAGCATTGACAGACCTCACAGACTGCTTAGAGCAATACCGACTGGAAGAAAAGGAAAGACAGGAAATCCAGGACAGACCCACTAGAAAACCGCTTACAGCGGACGAAATAAAGAAAGCTCAGCTGTATCTGTCCAGTCCCAACCTGATGGATCGCACCAAAGAAGACATAGGCAAAGCAGGAGTAATCGGCGAACACGGTAACCGTGTTTTAATGTATCTAGTGTTCACTTCCAGAAAGAGGGCAAACCCTTTACATATCATTAGCCTGGGAAGTTCAGGAATCGGGAAAACACATCTACAGGAAAAGGTATCGGCACTCATACCAGAAGAAGACAAACTAGAAATCACCACACTATCAGGCAATGCCTTTTATTACTTCGGGCAACAAGAGTTGAGAAATAAACTGATACTCATCGAGGATCTGGACGGGGCGGATCAGGTACTCTATCCACTCAGAGAGATCAAAAGCAAGAAGCGCATCACCAAGACGGTAGTAATCAAGAATACCAAAGGAGAAACCCGAACCGTAACACTGAAAGTAGAAGGGCCTGTATGTGTGGCAGGATGTACCACCCAGGAAAGCTTGTATGAAGACAATGCAAACAGGAGCTTCCTGATCTACATCGATGAATCACCCGAGCAGGATGAACAGATCATGGCATATCAAAGGCGATTATCGGCAGGAAAAGTAGACATAGGCGAAGAACTAAAGACAATCGAGCTACTACAGAACACACAAAGAATGCTAGTTCCAGTTGCGGTTCGCAACCCTTTTGCAGAATCGTTGTGCATACCAAAGGAAGTGTTTAAACCAAGAAGAACCAATGCGCATTACCTGGCTTTTATCGAGGCAGTTACTTTTTATCATCAGTACCAGCGAGAGAAGAAAGCAGATGAAGAGACAGGCGAAGAGTACATCGAAACCACACTAGAGGACATAGCAGAAGCGAACAAGCTCATTAAGGAGGTATTGATCAGAAAATCAGATCCGTTGAACGCTGCTTGCAGGAAATACTTGGAATGGCTTAAAACATGGTTGAAAGTATCAGGCAAAAGCAGCTTCACAAATAAGGAAGTCAGACAAGTACTGCGAATCAACCCAAGCAATCAGAAACGCTACATGGTTCAATTACAGGACTATGACTATGTGCAGAAGATACAAGGAGAGAAAGGCAAAGTGCATCATTATGAAATAACCAATCTTGAAGAATATGAACAGTTGAAAGACGGCATCAGTAGCATCCTGGACGAGATATTGAAAAAGTTAAGTCAGAAAGGTGGTTCACTGTAGTTCAGACCAGTTCACTAACTGATCGAACAACTAAATCCAAAGAAAATCAACGAGTTACAGCGAAAGTTCAAAAATCACCCAATTATCAACCGAAGTGAAAAAACTGATACTTGAAAACCCTTCCTTTAGATATTTAGAGACCTCCTTCAAGGAGTGGCTGGACATCCTGGGCTATGCAGAAACAACCGTTTACTATCTGCCTTTACACGTGAGAGAGTTCTTGTATTACTTAGAGACGCAAGGCGTCAACCAAATCAAAGCACTGGATATCCACCACATCAAGAGCTACTACAAGAAGTTAAAAGAGCGATCGAATGACCGAAAAGACGGAGGGCTGAGTGGAGCACACTTGAATAAGCATTTACAAGCACTAAGGAAGTTTACAGACTACTTACGAGAAGTTGGACGAATCGAATTACCCATGTTGACTTTTAAGAATGAGACAGCAGAGAACAAACTCATCTACCTAACAGAGGAAGAAATAGACCAACTGTTCAAAGCGACCTACTTACCATCACCAACGAAGAAGAACATACCAGAAGAAAAGCAGGAAGCAATACAGGCAAGAGACAGGGCAATGTTGGCAGTGTTTTACGGATGTGGGTTGAGAAGGAATGAAGGAGCAAGCTTGAATGTAGAAGATATCAACTTCGATCATGCAGTGTTGCACGTGAGGAAAGGAAAAGGACAGAAAGAGAGACTAGTACCCATCAATAGAACCAGTTTAAAGCACTTACAGGATTACATCTATGACCACAGGCCATATCTGACAGCAGGGAGCAAACTAGAAGCACTGTTCGTGAGCTACAATCATATGAAAAGGATGCATGGACAAAGCTTATTGATGCGGTTACACTACTTGATCTACCAGACAGAGAATGAGGAACTAAGAGAGAAAGATGCGGGAGGCCGCCCCATCGGACTACACACATTAAGACACAGCATCGCTACCCACTTGCTCCAGGCAGGAATGAAACTGGAATCCATCAGCAGGTTTTTAGGGCACAGCAGTTTAGAAAGCACACAGATATACACCCACCTGATGGAGATGGAGCAAGAGTTCAGCAATATCCCGAAATACGATCTAAGCGACACAATAACACTTCATGACTGAATTAGACAACTACCTGAAATCAAAAGGCTACAGCAACACTTCCAGAGCATCTTACATCAAAAACATCCGCTACTTTAAAGAATGGCTGAAAGGTGAAAGGATAGAAATAGAAGAAGTGAGTTATCAGGATGGGTTGGCTTATCTGAATTATCTAAAACGAAAAGGACTGACCCAAAAGAGCAAGTATCATTACCTGATGGCAGTAAACCACTATTATGATTATCTCATTGCAGAACACAAACTAGACAAGAACCCACTCACACGCATCAAGATCAGACCAGGAAAGCGAACACAAATCTATCAGGTGATCGAACCC
>JABSPG010000180.1 GCA_013214445.1 Ekhidna sp.
TCCTTTTTACCAGTGGCCGGAAGACTAGAAAACCAATCACAAGCGCACCAATCCCTGCCCACCATTGGATCACAAATAGCATGGCGGTGAAAAGCAGACTGATGATCATGATGATGATTAATCCAATTCGATCTGTGCCTGCTTTTTTGAAAATTAGTTGACCATCGCTCTGTCTAAATGAGTATCCATTGTACTCCAACATGTCCAAAGACTTTTTACTAAGCATACAGTAAAGATAATGATTGCAATCCAAAAATTACTTTACAACTGAGAGACCTATCCCTCTCCGAATCGATTTATTCAGAAACCAACTCCAAATCGATCGTTCTTCTGTCAATATCTGTCCTTGCCACCAAAACCTTTAATTTGTCTCCCAGCGTAATGATGCGTTTGTTATTTCTACCAATAGCTCGCATTTGCTTTTCATCATATTCGTAGAAATCATCGTCTAAGTCTGACATCCGGATCATTCCTTCACATTTGGTTTCGATTATTTCCACAAATATTCCCCACTCAGTGACTCCTGAAACGATTCCATCAAATTCTTGACCAAGCATAGTTTCCATGAATTCTACTTGTTTGTATTTGATGGATGCCCGTTCAGCTTCTGCTGCTCTTTTTTCTCTTTCCGATGAGTGCATGCACAGAGGTTCTTGCTCCTCATCTCCCACATTTTTCCCTCCTTGTAAATAATGCTCCAGGAGGCGATGGACCATCACATCGGGATATCTTCGGATCGGTGAGGTAAAGTGTGTGTAATGATCAAATGCCAGCCCAAAATGTCGCCTTGGATCGGTTGTGTATTTGGCTTTGGCCATGGATCTAATTGCGAGAGACTCAAGGACATTTTGTTCAGGCTTCCCCTCTATATTCTCCATGAGCTTGTTCAGTCCAAAAGATATATTTCCCTCTGTATCCACTTTGTGTCCAAACCTCGAGGCAAAAGATGCAAACGTGCTCAGTTTCTCTGGATCGGGATCGTCATGCACACGATAGACGAATGTTTTGCTACCCTCTTCTTTTCCTTTCTCTTTCCATTTGAAGATATGAGTTGCAACTTCTCTGTTGGCGAGAAGCATGAACTCTTCAATCATTTTGTGGGCGTCTTTGCGTTCTTTGGGTATTACCTCGAGGGGCTTACCATTTTCGTCAAGTTTGAATTTTACCTCAATGGTTTCAAAATTGACCGCACCCTGTTGAAAGCGCTTCTTCCTCAATTCTTTTGCAATGCTGTTTAGCGTTGTGATTTCTTCCTTGAAATCACCCTCTTTACCTTCTATTCGCTCTTGCGCTTCTTCATAAGTAAACCTCCTGTCGGAATTGATGATTGTTCGGCCAAACCACTTTTTGGAAATTGATCCCCTCATATCTATTTCGAAAACAGCGGAGAAAGTGAGTTTCTCTTCTTTTGGTCTTAATGAGCAGAGACCATTGGACAGTCTTTCGGGCAACATTGGTATGGTACGATCTACCAAGTACACAGAGGTAGCTCTTTCAATTGCCTCTTTGTCCAGTTCACTGCCTTCCTCTACATAATGTGAGACGTCTGCAATGTGAATACCCACCTCATATTTGTTATCACTGATTTCTTTGATAGATAATGCATCGTCAAAGTCTTTCGCATCATGCGGATCGATGGTGAAGGTGGTGATATCTCTAAAATCCCTCCTTTTCCCAATTTCTTCTTTATTGATTTCATCGGAAATCTGTTCGGCAGCTTTTTCGATTTTCTTGGGGAACCTGAAAGGCAATCCAAACTCTGCCATAATGGAGTGGATCTCAGCTTCATTTTCTCCGGCTTGGCCAAGCACTTCGGTCACAGTTCCAAGTGGGCTTCTATTTCTAGCATCATGCCACTTGTCTATTTTGACCATCACTTTGTCGTTGGGCTTAGCCTTTCCAATCTTTTCCGGGTAAACCATGATATCAAAATGGATATTTCTGCTATCCGGAACTATGAACGAATACTTCTGCGATATCTCGATTTTTCCAACAAACTCCTCCCTTGCTCTTTTAAGAATACTGATGACTTTGCCTTCTGGTCTATAGCCACGTCCCGCCGGTTTGGTGATAATGACGTTTACCAAGTCTCCATGGATTGCAAAACTCAGATCGCTTGTTTTCACCCAAATATCCTCGTCCTGTTCGGGTTTCACCACATACGCAAAATTGGGATTGACATGATCTATGGTACCTTGTATGTAGGTGGTTTCTGCATTTGTTACAAACCTGCCGTCGCTTAACCTCCGAATTTTTTCCTTGCTTTCTAAGCTGAAAAGCTGGCTCTTGAGGTAGTCTTTAGATTTTTTATCACGAAGTTGGAGTTTACGAATCAGGTCTCTGTATCCATAAGATTTTCCATCATTCATGCTAAAGACCTCATGTAGCTTGCTCTTTATTTGCTTTACATGATTGGGTTGTTGCTTTGAACGTGATCCTAACTTCTTCTTTCTTTTTTTACTCATATCAAAAGCGACTATCAGGTCATTTCACGATGTTTATCAAATCTGGGTCGATCAAGGGTAAATTGTTGAGTCGAAGGTATAGCTGTGCTGTCGCAATTACATCTTTCTGGCAGTACTCTTCAATTTTCTTCAACCCGTTTTTTTCCTCATAATAGGTTTTTGTGACCATTGATCCATCTAGTTCTTTCTTACTTGATGGGATGCCGAATATGCTGGTAAGCAAATCAAGCGAAGTAAAGCTCTTCCAATCACCAAATTTCCAGAGCTCCATGGTGTCGACGTGGTTTATTTCCCAAGGCTTTTTGCCAGTCATGTTTAGTGACCAAGGAATTTTTATATCATTTATTAGCATCCTTCTGCATAGGTATGGAAAGTCGAATTCCTTGCCATTGTGAGCGCACAGCTTAAGGTTGTCCTGATCAAACTTTGACTCAATGAAATTCTTGAACTCATTGAGGAGATCTTTTTCATTGTCAGATGAAATGGATTTGACTCTGATTGCGGGCTTGCCTTTCACCTCATGATAGATTGCCATGCCAATGACAATGATCTTTCCAAACTCAGCATAGATAGCAGCTCTATCTTCGTACAACTCTTCTGCGGTTTTGTCCTCTGCGTTTCGAATGAATCCCGCTTTTCGTTCCCAATGCTTTTTAAGTGCTGGAGATAGCTGATCCAGATCTTCGTTTCCTGAGACTGTTTCAATGTCGACGATTAAGAAATCTTGGAAGTGGTTGTTCAATCTGTTTTGGTTTACCGAGATCGGTCGAAATAGGTGCTTCAAATACTAGTCATGCAAGATACCCTTCATTTCCAATTCTTCAATGAAGGTCATGTTTTCTTCAAGAATGGAGTCGGGTACAAAAATGAATTTTTTGTCAAAAACTTGTCCCTCGATAAAATAGCTTACCCAATACTCATTGTTAAGGTGAAAAACAGATTCGTCGATAGGTTCAATCAATGCATACATTCCTGGATCTATGTAAGGAATCATATGCCTCAAAGTAGATGTTTTCTGACTTTCAGTTTTTGTTTCTCCATAACCTCGTGAAGTGATCATTACATTATCTAGCTTCTTCTCGTTTCTATTCACTAGAAATACTTTCCAGCCTTCCTCATCTTTTGCAATGACTACATGTACGTTTTTGACAGGGCTGAAATCAATGTCCTTTTTCATAATGCAAATTTATCCATAGCTATTTCTTTTAATCCACTTAAAGAAATGCTAGTTGCTTTTAACAAAAACGTATTTAGTTTGTCTCTGATTAATGAGCAATGAAAAATAGCAGCAGAATTTTTCCGTTTGTTTGGCCCTGGAAAAGCAAAAGTGGAAAGGCGAGCAATCTTCCTTCGGTTCTCCTTTCAAAGAAGTTCTCCATTTTCTATTTAGTTGTCATCTGGCTATTGATTGCGTTTCTAGGATTTGCATCTACTCGGGCACACAATTGCAATACATCTTGGGAGATGGCATTCTACTGTGAGTACGCTTTTTGGACGCAAAACCTCACTGATGCTCCTTGGGTATTTGTTAGAAACCTATTCACAACCTTATTTTTTCATAATGGGCTAGATCACATCCTTTTTGTATCAATCGTAGGAATGCTAATGATTGTGCAATCCCATGAGGCATTTTTTGGATCTACAAAAACAGGACTCGTTTTCCTTTCAGCCTACATTACAGTCGCTCCAATTTTTGGTGTGTTTTACACAGTAGGTTTAGATCTTTTCCCAGATAGTGAATTTATGCAGTTTGCTTTTGCCAGGAATTGGATGGGAGGTTCTATTGGGATGTTTCAGGTATTTGGATCGTTAGCGACTGTGAGTAGGAAGCCATGGGTTATGTTAAGTATACCTGTGATTTTTGAGATTATTAATTTGACCTTACTGGGAATAGATTTGCATATTTCATTGATGCATTTACTTGCAACATTCTTGGGCTTTGCCATTTCCAAAATGGCTTTTCAGAAGCAGGTAGATTAGTATAGCTCCATCTCAAAGAGGTTAGCTAAATGTGTTTTTAGCTTATTCTCTACTTCCTTGATATCCATTTTCTGCCCGAGTTCTTTTTCCAGGGAAGTCACCGCTTTATCCTGTATTCCGCAAGGGACAATGTAGTTGAAGTATTCAAGATCGGTGTTGACATTGAAAGCGAAACCATGCATGGTTACCCAGCGGCTGCTTTTTACTCCTAATGCGCAAATTTTTCTTGCTTTTGAATGGTCATCTCCATCAATCCAAACACCTGTCAAACCATCAACTCTACCTGAAACGATTCGGTACTCTTTCAAAGTGAGAATAACGGCCTCTTCTAGATAACGCAGATATTTGTGGATGTCGGTGAAGAAATGATCAAGATCAAGGATCGGGTAACCTACAATCTGGCCGGGACCGTGATAAGTAATATCACCACCTCTATTTATCTTGTAAAAAGTAGCTTTCTTCTCTTTCAAGAAAGCCTCGTTTGCCAATAGGTGATTTTCGTCCCCACTTTTACCCAGTGTATAAACATGAGGGTGTTCGCAGAAAATTAAGGTGTTTTTTGTTGCTTCTTGCTCGGCTTCCGGCAGTTTTCTATTGCTGATCTTTCGATCAACTGTTTCTTTGAATAGCTTCTCTTGGAAATCCCAAGCCTCTTGGTAGTCCTTAAGCCCAAGGTGGATAAACTGCGTTTTTTTATTCACTGACCTATAATTCGATGTAGGTCTCTAACAATTCAAGTTGGCTGTCTGGTTCAATTTCGTACTTCTTCATGGAAGCTGGTGCCAACATGACCTCTCCAAAAGTGATGCGTTCTCCTGCTATTTTTCCAGATCCACCAATACCGATGTAGATTTTGAAACAATCTAAATCGTTTCGATCGAGATCTAGTTTCTTGTCAATCGTGAGCTTATTGGTGGTAAAGAAAGGAGATGATACGATTGGGTTTGTCTGATTGGCTAGGTTCTCATATCGCGACTTAATTTCTTTTGGCTTAGAAAAGTTGATTGCGTCAAGTGCTTCTTCTACATGCAATTCCCTTTTATTTCCCTCTTTATCTACCCTATCGAAATCGTAAATGCGATAAGTGATATCGGAGGTTTGCTGTATTTCGGCAATCATTAGGCCTTTTCCAATCGTGTGTACCCTACCAGCAGGCAGATAATAGACTTCTCCTGTCTGTACTTTTTCAGAATGAAGAAGGTCCATAATTCTACCATTATCGAAATAGGTTTGATACTCGTTTCGGTCAGTATTTTTTACAAAACCATTTATCAGACTGGCACCTTCATCGGCTTGAAGGATGTACCACATTTCGGTTTTGCCCGGACACTGATGTCTTTCTTGCGCTAGTTTGTCGTCAGGATGAACCTGAACAGATAGGTCTTGATCAGCATCTATAAACTTGATGAGCAGAGGAAAATCATTTCCAAAATGATCGTAAATGCCATTCCCTAAAAGTTCACCTTTTTTTTTAGCGATGAAATCTGACAAAAGCATTCCGGCATCTGCACCATTGATTATTTCGGAGACATTTCCTTTTACTCCTGAGAGCTCCCATGTTTCACCACAATTGTCCAGATTGCCATAGTCCTTTCCTAAAACGGTTTTTATTTTTTTTCCACCCCAAAGCTTTTCTTTGAAAATGGTTTTGAATTTTAGTGGATATAGTTGGGACATGGTCTACTTTTCGATGGTCTAAAATATGAGCAACAAAACTAATGGCATTCTTGGGGAAGAGAAGGCCCAGAAGCATTATGAGTCTGAAGGATATGAGATTCTTGAGAAAAACTATCGATATAAACGAGCGGAGATCGACTTGATCGTTTTAAAGGACGAGAAGGTTCTTGTATTTGTGGAGGTAAAGATGCGAAGCAGTAACAGTTTTGGAGAAGCTGAGACTTTTGTTTCAGAAAGTCAACAAGAAAGGATAAGAGAAGCCGCTGAGGATTACATCTATGGAATAAACTGGATGAAAGATATTCGATTTGATATTGTAAGTGTGGACAAAGAAGGAAACATCATGCTTTTTGAAGATGCATTTTAGGAATCCAGCTATTAGGTTATTGGAAGATTCCATATTTCTGAATCTTGATCATAGCTTACCTAATTTTGCTTGATGAGCACTAAAATTCGACTAGCAATTTTTGCATCTGGCAGTGGCAGCAATGCTGAAAAAATAATTGATCACTTCCGACAGCAACAAGATATTGTCATTGCAAAGATTTGGTCCAATCGATCGAATGCCTTTGTACATGAGCGTGCCAAGAAACTCGACGTGCCCTCAGAAACCTTTGCAAAGAAAGACTTTAAAGAGAAGTCTTTCCTTCAGGAGCTAAAAGATGTGGATTATATCATTTTGGCAGGCTTTCTATGGCTAATTCCATCATATTTAGTTGAAGCATTCCCAAGCAAGATTATCAACATTCATCCTGCGCTATTACCAAAATTTGGAGGAAAAGGAATGTATGGATCTCATGTGCATGAGGCGGTGGTGAGAGCGGGAGAAGTAGAATCAGGAATTACCATCCATTTAGTGAATGAAGAGTACGATAAAGGTGAAATTCTTTTTCAGGCTAAATGCGAGGTTCGTGCATCTGACACACCTGACGATGTTGCAGAGAAAATTCATGCTTTAGAATATGAACATTTTCCTAAAGTAATAGAAGACTATATCCGTTCGCATAAGGCGTAAAACCTTTGGTCTAGGTACCTTTGCGCACTTTAAAAAATCAGACCCATTCATCATGTCTACCAAGAAGATTCAATCTGCTCTCATTTCTGTTTTTCATAAAGAAGGACTGGCTCCCATCGTTCATAGTCTAAACAAATTGGGAGTGACGATCTACTCTACCGGTGGTACAGAAAAGTTTATCCGCGAAGAAGGAGTAGAGGTAGTTCCTGTGGAGAACTTGACAGATTACCCATCCATCTTTGGGGGAAGGGTGAAGACTCTACATCCAAAGGTTTTCGGAGGTATTCTGCACCGTAGAGACAATGAGTCTGATCTAAGTGAAGCTGAGAAATATGAGATACCTCCCTTAGACTTAGTAATTGTTGATTTATATCCATTTGAGGCTACAGTTGCCAGTGGGGCATCAGAGGACGATAGTATTGAGAAAATTGATATCGGAGGGATTGCATTAATACGAGCAGGTGCCAAAAACTACAAAGATGTGGTGATGGTAAGCTCCATGGAATACTATAGCGATCTACAGAAAGTGCTAGATGAGCAAGGTGGTGAAACGACTGAAGCGGAACGAAAGCTATTTGCTGCTAAAGCTTTTGCTACTTCAAGTCACTATGATTCTGCCATCTTCAATTGGATGAACAAGGAAGATGAAGTGGGTGCATTTAGGGTGAGTTCGTCTCTATCTAGGCCG
>JABSPG010000181.1 GCA_013214445.1 Ekhidna sp.
ATTACTTTAGTTCGGGTTGGGTGGGCCGATACCTAGGGCAGGAGTATACTAGTTCGGATGGAACTCTACTAACTTATCCGGAAGACTTTCCCACCGAAGAGATGCCTGATCCCTTGGCATTAGAAATGGGGAACGATGTATCTCTTCTTTTCCACCAGGATAGCGGAATTCCAACTTCCCTCTCACTTGGTAGTAGCCCAAACAATTTGGCTAACCTCATTGAACAACTGGAGGGGTTTTCTGATGAAGGCATTGATCCTCGTGGCAATCCTCCTGAATTCCTAAATAACTCTCCATACGGAAAAGAAATGAATTGGATTCTCGGGTTAGAGGACAAATCTGAGACTTACATCAAGAGATTGGCTGAAGTTTATGAATCTTCATCCGAAAGCTCCATTACCTATCCTGAGCTTTATCCATTCAATGCCCCTACAGGCTCCAAAGGAAACCCACTTAGCAACCAGTTGAGACTGGTGGCAAGGTTATTAGCAGGGGGTGTTAAGACAAAGGTGTTTCTGGTGAAAATTGGTGGGTTCGATACCCATGCATCACAAGTTGAAGAGAATGACCCTACTATGGGAGTACATTCTGCTCTGCTATATCACATTTCTTCCGCAATGCTGGCCTTTCAAAAAGACCTCAGATCAAGAGGATTAGAGGAGCGTGTGCTAACCATATCCATGTCGGAATTCGGAAGACGTGTTGGCTCTAACGGCAGTTACGGTAGCGATCATGGCACGGGTGGGCCTGTAATGATGTTTGGTGCTGGGGTAAAACCTGGGATCTATGGTACTGTCCCTGATGTTTCTCAAAATAACGTTAGTATGCAATTCGACTATCGTCAGATCTATGCCAACGTGCTTTATGAGTGGATGGGAGTTGAAAAATCGGTCATTGCCAATGATATTTTCTTTCAAGACTTCATAGAGGGACCTAATCCCGAGGGTGGAAATTATGAACCAATGGATCTCATAAAAGAAGTCATCCTAGGAGAAAAAGAAAACATCAAAAAGAATTATCGCATAGATGCTGTCTATCCAAACCCTGCATCAAACTACACACAAGCAAAAATATTTGTCAATAACTATCAAGAGGTAACAGTTCAGGTCATTAATGTGGAAGGAAATGTGGTAGCACAAACGCAAAGAAGAGTTGCTCCTGGACAGCACACTTTCTCCTTTACTTTAGATACATTGAGCCCCGGATTCTATTTTGTTAAAGCCAAATCTGAAATGCTAGATGATACCAAAAGACTCATTATTAGGAAATAGGATAACTATAGTAAGTATTCTCTTCTTGCTGGCATTGACTAGCGAGGGGCAATATAATGGTAAAAAGTCTCTCGAAGGATTTTTAGATACTCAGTTTTGGCTAGGCCTTAAGGTTGGAGTAAACTATACACAGGCATTTCCGGAGACTAGAAACAGTGGATTCTCGCCCATTGATTACTCCTCAGACAGCTTACAAAAAAACTACGATGATTTTGCTCTGCCAGGTGCTCATGTAGGTCTAGAGATGAATTTCTACCATAAGGGATTCTCAATTTCATTCCAGCCCGCTTACAAAAGAAGCCGCTATCAATACAACAGCATGCTAAACTGGCGTGGGGCAAATTCAGGAAATCGGTTTGAGACTCGATACGATGTAGAGCAACGACTGGATTTAATCGAGCTTCCACTGATGTTAAAATATGACATCATTAGATCAGGAAAGATACGGCCATTTGTTATGGTCGGAGGATTTCATTCCAGAATAGCGTCTGCTCAGAAAGACGTGGAAGTAACACAGATAGATTACTCCTCTGGCACTCCGTTGACCTCAGGTGGCGGAAACACTACTTTAGGAGTGAAAGATTCCTTCAGAGCCTTTTCGGGTATCTCTGGAGGAGTCGGCGTGAACTTAGACTATTGGAATATTCGCACCGTCTTTGAAGTAAATTATAAGAGATCACTTAGCTCAGCCACCAGGCAAAATGTGTCGCAAAATGAGCTTGCCTCCTTCGGAGAAATGAGTGATGAGGTGTTTTTGCGGGACATCAATATTTCACTAGGATTTGTCTTCCCGTTCAGGTTTATTAACTCTTCCCTTAAAGCATTTTAGTCTATCTCTATCCAATGAAAAAATCCTCCGCTACGTCCTCATTTACTTCCATTTACAGGGCAGCACTTGCTTTGTGTATCCTAGTCATGGGAACCGCTTGTTCTAACGACGAACCTGCATTGACAGAAGCTTTTTTGAAGATCTATGATGATTCGGATCTAGATGTCAGCTACAGACCTATCGATGTGGTTGAGACGGTAGATGGATATATTATTCTAACCGGAACAGAGCTTAGCAAATCTGACTTCATGGGCATAAGCTTAATGAAGATTGATGAAAAAGGAGAATATGTTTTTGAGGTTGCATTGAGCGATTATGTAGTACCTATCGGAGACTTGTACTTGAACAGCGCAGACAGCAATAGCTACTTTTTTGCTATGAATCCTACTTCATTTCAGGCTGTATTGATTGGAGTGAATCCCGCTCTTGAGATTGAAGTAGATGTCCCAATCGGAGGAATAGACTATCCGTTATCGGCTGCTCCGCTTAGCAACGGCAACCTTCTTCTTCAAAGTTATGACCCGCTTAGTCAAGAAACGGAAATCTCAGAAATTAGCCTAGACGGCAGTTTTGTCTCTGGAAACAGCTATTCGATAGGTCCCGGAGATGATGTTTTAGATGAAATTACCAATCACTATTTGAATACAAGCGAGCGTCCACTGCCTTTCTTCTGCGGAGAGGTTACTGCTGGATCGTACTACTTTAATGGCTTTTACAATTATATCTTCTCCTTAGTCTTTACAGACTTTTCTAATGCTCCATCAGGAGTGATTCAAGGCTTGAGACCTTCTAAGGCAGGCATCCGATCAGTACTTTCTCAAGGAAGTGGGAATTTTGCAGTTTCGGGTTTTCAATTCGACGAAAACTACCAGCTTGCATCTATCACTTTGCCTACCTCAGGAAACTCCTCTAGTGCAGATTTATACACTGGAGACATGGCAGAATTAAAGCCTTATACACCTGTAAACATTATTAACCACTCCGCTGGAAGCACATTTACGGTATTTGCATCGGAAACCAAAGGCAACCAAATCCTCTTGAATTTCTACGATCAAAATGGAGCAATCGCTGGAATGCATCGAATTGGTTTTCTAAATCCATATTCATTTTCGTCCATCAAAACCGGAAGTGATAACTCTTTGCTGGTCCTTGGGACAACATTTGTAGCGGGCAGATTTGAGCGAATCGCTCTCAATAAAATCCCAGAGAGCGAAGTTTTAAGCTTTGTCAATTAGATCTTAAATTAAGCTTCTTCCTTAATTTGATAGGCACTGGGAGAATTGTAGTTATATAATAGTATCTAATAATTTTTCCACTCGTATTGATCAATTGAACTAGTTTTCAGGTTTAGGTCTTTCAGAGGCCTTGGAACTAAATTTTTGATGAACAAAAGCTTCCTTCAGTTTGAGTACTCAGCTTGGTGGGTACTATTGATAATCGTTCTTGCGGCAGCACTATCCTATGCGCTTTATTCCAAGAAGAATGCACCTTGGAACCAACAACAAAACCTACTGCTTTCCATCATCAGGTTTTTCGCAATTTTCGCAGTGGCCATTCTTCTATTAGAACCTTCCATTAGGCAAGTGAAAAACACGATCGAAAAACCCGTTGTAGCCCTAGCGATTGATAATTCAATGTCCGCGACCGCAAGAGGAGCCACTTCAGATTCACTATTTACAGCACTAGATCAAATCAAAGTAGCGTTAGAAAATGCGGATTTGGAAATGCGAGTAGTCACTCATGATGATTCCCTCTCTTTTCTACATCGTTCATCCAACATTTCTCAATTGCTTGATAAGACCAAAGAAACCTATGGAGATCAGAACCTCGTCAGTATTATATTGGCAAGTGATGGTATCTACAATCGAGGAATATCTCCTATTTACAAAAACTATATTCAGCCTATCACCACGCTTGGGCTGGGTGATACCATACCTTCAAAAGATATTAGCATTACCCGAACACTTTATAACAAAGTTTCCTTTGCAGGTAATGACACGCCTATTAGACTTGAAATTTCCCAAACAGGGTTCGATAGGCAAGAAGTACAAATAGAGCTCTCAGAACAAGGAAAAATCATTGATCAACAGAAGATACGGCTAAATCAGAAAGTACAAGAAGTTGAATTTGTGGTGAAATCAGAAAGGGAGGGTTTGAGGCGACTGGTTGCAAAGGTCTCAGGTGTTAGTGAAGAGTCTACTGCTGAGAACAATTTCTCCAATATTTTCATGGAAGTGATTGACGGTCAGAAAAAAGTACTGATTGTGGCTGCAGCACCTCACCCAGATATAAAGGCGATCCGAGCTACGCTTAGCAAAACAGGAAACTACCGAACGGATATATATATACCTGACTTAAACAACGAAAAGCCGAATGAAATCTTTGATGTAGTGATTTTTCACGGGGCATTCACTTCAGGCATAAATTATAGTCCCAAAGAAAATCCAGGGTACTGGTACATCATGAGCAACCAGAGTGCTATCACCTCACTAAATAAGAACCTTCCTTACTTAACAATTGATCGACGAGGTTCTCGCCCAGACAAAGTCGCAGGTTCTTTCAACCAATCCTTCTCAAAATTCAAGATTGAAGATTTTTCAGCCTTTGAAGACTACCCTCCGATCGAGGTACCTTTTGGTGAATATGCCATCAGCGGTCCTACAGAGGTATTAATGTATCAGAAGCTTGGGAGCATTGTAACTGAAAAGCCATTGATGATCGTCTACGATGATGGTTCTCAAAAGAGTGCAGTACTTGCCGGGCAAAACATCTGGCAATGGAAGCTACAAGAGGCCGCCATAAATGGTAATTCAGACCAGTTTGATAATTTAATTACAAAGACAATCCAGTTTCTGTCAGTTAAAAACGATAAGAAACAATTTCGATTCGCAGTAAGAGAACGGAATGTTTCAGGATCTGAGCCTGCTCTTTTTGACGTAGAAGTCTACAATGACATTTACGAACGCATTTACAACAATGAAATTGACATAGAGATCACTTCTGAAAGTGGGGAAATTCAACGATTTACATTTTCTGACTCTGAGTATAATGGCACTTTCAAGTCACCCTCATTGGCTCCCGGAATCTATCAATATGAGGCTACTACAAGCATTGGCGATAAAATCTTTGCCGATCGAGGAGAGTTTTCAGTTCAAAGCATTAATCCGGAGTTTATCAGTTTGACCGCCAACCATCAACTTCTAAAAAGTTTGTCAGAAAAGACCGGAGGCGAGCACTTTCATTTCAACCAAAGCGAAGAATTAATCGACCATCTGATTGAAAAGGATTTTAAAGGAAAAATAAAGAGTGATGAGACACTAGTTCCGCTGCTTGAATCACTCTGGTGGTACGTACTGATCTTTGTTTTGTTCTCTACTGAGTGGATTCTTCGAAAATACTGGGGTGGTTACTAAATCTCTAATTTAAAAATTGACCACTGCACCAAAATACACAGTCCTTAAAGCAAACAGTCTTGGCGACCTTTCAGAATAGTCCACATTGTAATTGTACCCTAGAAGATTAGCTCGATCAAAAGCATTATTCACACTACCAAAAGCTATCATACTGATCTCTTCTGAAACTTCAATGGCCTTACTTATTGAAAACCCTACATTTAGGTAGTAAGGCAAACGTACCTGTTCTTCTGAGTACATTGGCTGATAGACTGCCAAGTCTTCGTCGATAATCGCATCTGCTACCTCCGAGGCTAGAGTACCTTGCCTGGCTACCCATATGGCCTCCAATGTCCAAAACTTAGTGGGGTTCCACGAAATGTTTCCTCTCAGGAAATAAGAAAGATCATAAATGTATGTCCCTTCTTCACTAGCAGCATCTAAAAGAGTAAGAGACGCAGAAGTTCTCAAATTGGTGTTTAGTCGATAGGCAGTGAACCACTCGATACCTCGAGACGTGTACCGGTTATCATCAATCTGCCCATTCTTATCAAAGAAGCTTACTGTCAAGTCCAAGTTCTTCACTGATCGTTTAATATCTAGGGAGAATTGATCATTTTCGGCGCTAAATGGTAGCCCTGTATTCTCGCGCAAGCCATTTTTATGATATCTACCTGCTCCCATCGTTACCGTCCAATCACCGCCTGTGTATGCTAAATTAGCCTGACTACTGAGGTATCCGGAGATATCCGTGTTAGAAATATTTTTTCTCAATCCTGTGCCCAAGGCAAACTTATCAGACAGGTAATATTTTAGATAACCAAAGAATTCAGGCACCTCCACTACTAACTCTTCATCAATTGCTACAGTAGGATGATCACTATCCAACGCGTATCCAAATTGATGAAAAGTCCCAAGCACGGATGCGCGTCTTTGATCATAACTAAACCCGGTCTTTATGCTATACTTTTCTTTTGCTAATAAGTAATTCAATCCAATAAAAACATCTTTCTTCAGCGTATTGAAAGCAACATTTGAGTAGGAATAGTCGCCATTACTCGTGCTAAAGCCATTGTTTAATGTGATGGTGCCAGCACCGATGGACTTCTCCAAAGATCCAATCAAAAATCCTCGCTGCTTCTTTTGGTCAAAATAACCTCGGTAACTTGGATGTGTGAAATTGAATCGATAACCCTCAGTCACTCCATAGGCCAGTATTTTCCAGGATATACCAGCATTTCCATACCAGTAAAGGCCTAGGTCATTGGAAGTAAAGGAATCAATTTCTTCAAGAGCTTCCGAATTCACCTCCTTGATGGGGCCACTAGGCTGCCAGTTAGAAAAGACCTTAATACTACTCTTTTCATTGATTCTTTGCTGTCGAGACAATCCAATACTTGCCAAACTTAGAATCAGTGAATTGCTACTTTCTTTCACAATCCTATCGTCGGTCTGCATAGAGATTACCCCCGAAGTTGCATTCCCGAATTCTATTGGAGGATTTCCGGGAAAGACATTGACGCTCTTTATAATATCTGTATTGAAAATACTGAATGTTCCTATCCCGTTTAGCTGGGAGTAACGAACACCATCATATATAGGAACATTGTTAAAAAACACCCCAGTCTCCAACGGACTGCTTCCCCTAAGGCTAATGTTTGCAGATTCATCCGTGGTAGTGGCAGACGGAAGAGAATTCACCGCCAGAATAGGATCAGCTTTTGCTGCAGGATTGGTGTAGATGTCTAATTTCTTAATCTCTACGTACTTAAACTCCTCAGCAATAAGTGACTTTGCGGTAACCACCACGGTCTCCCCTTGTGATTCAATCTCTTCCAAACGAATAATCATTGGGTTTGACAATGGCACTATTTGTTCCTTAAAACCAACAAATGAAACGATCAAAGAATCAGTTCGGTCAGCCTCAGACACTTGCAACTCAAAAACACCATCCAACCCAGCGATAGTACCTACTCGCCAATTTTTGAGAAAGTAAACATGAGCACCAATCAGCCCTTCATTGCTTCTGGAGTCGACAACCCTTCCGGTGAAGGTCTGCCCACAAAGTAAGTGGGCAGAAAAGTATATCAGGGAACAAACAATGGCAATCCTCATGACTTTTTCATCTTGGCAAGCACAGATTTTGCCCAGTAGTATTGCGGCTCCATAGCGATTGCATTCTGAAGCAATTCTTCAGCTTTTTCCGTCTGGTTAGTCTTTCTATAAGCCATAGCAAGGCCCATCATGGAATCGAGATGTAGCCAGTTTTCCTTGCTCTCCTCCAGCTCATAGATTTTCACCGCTTTACTATAAG
>JABSPG010000182.1 GCA_013214445.1 Ekhidna sp.
AAGGTACTTCATAGTTAAAAGGTACTGTGCCCAATTTTGGAAGACGGCCCCATTACCGCCATAGGTTATCAGCTCTTCTGGATGCTGAGCTACTGCAGAATCTAGATTATTCTGGATCATTAGCATAATAGAGGCGGCCTGAATTGATTGACTTGGATAATCTTCAATTGCTCTAGCATGCATTTTGTATGTAGGTCTAAATCTGTACATATAGATTCGACCATACTCGTTCAGTTCTTCTAGAAATTCGGAGATGAGCTCCTGATGCCACTCTTTTGGGAAGTATCGGAGAGCATTTCGAATAGCTAGTTTCTTTTCTTCGGAGGAGAGAATTTCCTTACGTTTAGGAGCTCTGTTGACTCCTTCCTTTAGGTTTCTTTTTGCTGGAAGTTTTGTGGGTATTCCTAGTAGTATTTGATCTTTGAAGTCCATCTAGTTCAAATTAGCATTCATTGAAGTCAGTATTGAATTCCATTTCTTGTTCGAGAAGGCTCGTCACTTTTAACTCACTGATAATATTCATGAGTTCTTTATTCTTAATCATGCTTATTGCCGTCTCCATGAATTCATGCATAATTCCATCTTTCGCAAGGTGTGGGA
Organism: Ekhidna sp.; assembly: GCA_013214445.1. Taxonomy (GTDB): domain Bacteria; phylum Bacteroidota; class Bacteroidia; order Cytophagales; family Cyclobacteriaceae; genus Ekhidna. The sequence goes on from JABSPG010000182.1 coordinate 601, forward strand.
TTCTTGATCTAACATGCTCATGCACAGCCTGCATTAGCGAACTTGAACGCAGCGGCCGATGGAAATCCAATGCTTGTGCAGCACAAAAGACCTCAACTCCAATGATTTTTTCAACATTTTCAACTACCCGCAGCGTCTTTCTAGATCCTATAGAACCCATGCTAACGTGATCTTCTTGACCGAGGGATGTCGGTATGCTATCGGCACTGGCAGGAAAGCACAGGCCTTTGTTTTCGCTAGCAAGTGCTGCGGTCGTGTATTGAGGAATCATAAAGCCTGAATTAGTTCCGGTTTCTTTTAATAGCAGCTTGGGTACCCCTGGTGTGTCCCCTTCCAGTGCGAGATAGATTCTGCGGTCAGAAATATTGCCTACCTCGGCAGCTGCCAGACAGGCATAATCTATAGGCAAGGCAAGTGGTTGACCATGGAAATTGCCTCCACTTATGGTATGCTCTTCATTGAATACAATTGGATTGTCGGTGACGGAATTCATCTCGACTTCCAGTGATTCTTTCAAATGCAACCAAGCGTTGCGGGAAGCTCCATGGACTTGCGGTATGCAACGTAGTGAGTATGGGTCTTGCACACGTGCACAATTTGCATGAGAATTAACTACTTCTGAACCATTCAGTAGTTGTCGCAGAAAGGCCGCAACATGCTGACTACCTTTATGCGGGCGAATGTTATGAAGTTCTTTGGAAAAGGGTTTTACAGAGGCGAGCAGACCTTCGATCATCATCGCGCCTGCAACGTCTGCATGGTTTAAGACATTTTGTAATTTTTCAACAATTAAAATTGCGTTTGCCGCAATAAACTGGGTTCCGTTTATTAGTCCTAATCCTTCCTTCGCACCTAAAACAATCGGATCTATTCCTGAAGAACTCATCCAATCAGCAGCTGAAAGCAGATTACCATGAATATAAACCTTGCCTAAACCAAGGAGAGGGAGGAAGAGATGAGAAAGTGGGGCCAAATCTCCAGAAGCACCTACTGAACCTTGTTCCGGAACTATAGGTATAATATCTTCCTCAATATGGAATATGATTCGCTCAATTGTCTTTAAGCGAACACCGGAAAATCCTTTAGCCAATGCATGAACCTTCAGAATCATCATCAGTTTTGAGACTTCTGCAGGAATGGAATCCCCAAGGCCTACAGCATGACTCATCAACAAGTTCTTTTGAAGGAGACTAGTTTCGTCCTTGGATATCTGTGTAGTACATAGCGGACCAAAGCCTGTGTTTATGCCATAGACTGCACGATCTCCACCAGCTATGTTCTCAACTGCGGTGGCACTTCTAGTAATCTTTGCCTTTGTTTCTGCACTGAGCTGTGCTCTTAACAAGCCTCTTGCAATAGCTAAGGCTTTACTTGCAGTAAGTTGATCCTGACCATACTGGAAAGTCGTAGTAGAAAGGAGTGCCATAATAAAGTTGTTATGGCAACAAATTTATGAATTGAGAAACAGTCTAGGCTCTTTTGTGAGGAAAATCCTCGTAGAAGTATTCTTCGAAGACCTTTTCTGAAGGCTTGCCGTCTTTTAGAATTCGGATTATCATCCAAACAAACAATGCATTTACTGTTATGAATAGGAAAAATATCAGTGGAAAAGCAATATTCATCACAACGAATACGCAATAGACAAACAATACTGAGGAGGTTAAGGCGATGGGGAACTTTGTATCTTTCATAGTACCTCAACTATTAGAAGTTGGGATTGTTAGGAGTTTCATATTCGTTTTCTAAATCTTTTAGAAGAAGATCTCTTGCGCAAGTCGGTAAGTGTTTGAGTGAGCTTCTAAAATGTGTTTGATGTCTTCCGAATAGCCACCACCCATGGATATCACTATTGGGATATTGAAATCTTTTGCTGCTTGAATTACCGTACGATCTCGCTCTTTGCAGCCTTCAATGGTCAGACCTAGTCTTCCCAATTTGTCTGTAGCAAGTACATCTACACCTGATTGGAAGAAAATCATGTCAGGATCCACTTTTGCCAATAGTGAGTTCAACGTCGACCTTAAAATTTTCAGGTACCTGTTGTCATCTGTGCCATCTTCCAAGGCGATATCCAGATCTGATTGCTCCTTTTGGAGTGGATAGTTTTTTTCTCCATGCATGCTAAAAGTAAATACCCTAGTATCGTCTTTAAAGATTTCAGCAGTTCCGTTTCCTTGGTGGACATCTAAATCTACTACTAATATTTTGGCAATCAATCTTCTAAGAATCATTTGTCTGGCTGCTATTGCAATATCGTTTAGTAAACAAAACCCTTCTGCACGATCGGTAAATGCATGATGCGTGCCTCCGGCAATGTTCATAGATATCCCGTACTGCAGTGCATATTCAGCACATTGAATGGTGCCTCCATTGATGGTGATCTCTCTTTCGACCAGCTCATTCGTGATTGGGAAGCCGCTTCTCCTTTCTTCTTGTCGTGTAAAATCAAGCTCCTTTAGTTTTTTCCAGTAAGATTCCTTATGAACAGAAAGGACTTCTTCCACAGTCAATTGTCTAGGATTGAAGAGGTTAGTTTGATCGATTGTTCCTTCATGCTGTAATTGCCTAGGGAGTAGATCGTACTTCTCCATTGGGAATCTATGGCCAGCAGGCAAGGGGTGATTATAGATGGGTGACCAAGCGATCTTCAACATACACCATAAACCGATAATTATATCCAGTGTTTGCACTAAATTGTAAGTTAAAACATATCGATATGCCAAGTCTCAATATTGAAAGATCCATAGAAATAAGCGCCTCAAGTGATCAGGTCTATGCAGCAATAAACGATTTCAATAAATGGATGATCTGGTCTCCTTGGCTAATATCCGAACCAGAAGCTCAAGTGGAGATTGCAGAAGATGGGAGATCATATTCTTGGAAGGGGAATAGAGTTGGGGAGGGAAATATGAAGATTAGAAGTGAAGAAAAGGGAAAATCCATTGATTTCGATTTGAACTTCTTGAAACCATGGAAGTCTTCGAGTAGTACCAGATTTGAGTTGTCCGATGTGGGAGAGGGAGTAACAAAGGCTACTTGGACTATGGATAGCTCTTTACCATTCTTTATGTTTTGGATGAAAAAGATGATGGCAGCCTTCGTGGGGGCAGATTATGAAAGGGGGCTGGACATGCTCAAATCCTTGGTTGAAAGTGGTGAAGTACATTCTAAATTGGACTTTGATGGTTTTGATGAGTATCAAGGTTGTGAATGGATCGGAATAAAGACCGAATGCACACTAGATGAAATTGGACCTCAGATGGAAAGGGATTTTTCAAGCATTGGTAACCATATTCAAGCTCATGCGGATCTTGCGTCCGGACCGGTTTTTACTATCTACCACAAGTGGGATATGGTTAAGAATATGGTATCTTATACAGCTGCGGTTCCTGTCAGGAATAGACCTGCAGATTTACCATCCAATTTCACTTCTGGGACTATTCCTGCATGTAAAGTCTACAAAATTCGTCACACCGGACCTTACATGCATGTGGGTAACGCCTGGAGTACGGGCTATATGATGGCTAGAAACAAGGAGTTTAAGCAAATGAAGAAGATAGATCCTTTTGAGATTTACCTAAATGATCCGAAGGAAACTCCAGCGAAAGAGTTAATAACACTGCTTCACTTTCCCGTGAAGTAGTTAGTTCAAACCAACCACTCGCGGCTTTCTTAGCTGTGGTCCTTGCATTTGGAAACAAGGAGATACCAAAGTCGAAAGTGTTGATAACCAGACTTTCATTTCGTATCCTAATGCCTCCACCCAAAGAGTAGTACGTCTTATTGTAAGGGTTTTCGTTTCTGGTTTCTAGCGCATTCCCAATCCCCAGATTGCCATACGTTGAAAACCTGAACCCATAAAAGTACCATGGTTGGAATACCACATATTCAGTAGTTAGGGTTGCAATTCTATTACCTTCTATCTGTAGGCCTTCAATATTCCTTAGTCGGTTTTCAAAAGCTAGACTCTGCGATTGAGGTATGGATAGATTATCTCCGTTGAAGTAATGGATTCTTGTGAAAAACCGAGCATAGGCTTGCCCCACTTCAAGCAGTTTTGTGAAGTGTCTGGCGTCAAGCTGAAATACTTGATTTACTCTGATAGTCTGCCTGCTGAAGTACCCAGCCTCAAGATTTAAGAGCAAATAACCCCATTGGTTATTATATCCAGCGTAATTGGCTTGTATGCCTCGGTATACTTTCGGACCAAATTCTGTCCAGTCTCTTCCTAATAGGATAGAGTAGTTAAAACCGATTGGAATATCCTCAGTGATATTAAAAGCTTGTACATTTCTGGTTTTAAGGAAGTTTAGCTTACTGTAGGAGATTGCACCGATGAGTAAGTGATGGTCGTGATAAATGGTATTGCTATCAAGACTGACCTGTGGTCTTCTACTGAAGTTGTCATGCTGTAAACGAACAGCAGCATTAACTGTCCTTCGGTCTCCAATTAGAAAAGCTCGTCCGGCCCATAAGTCATAACTTTTTCTATCCAAGCGAAAATCCACTTCATATATCGAATCAGCGAATATTAGATCACTAATTGGCTGTACAAGTTCAAATCTTGCCTCGCCAAAATATTTGATGTTGGGAGTTAGGAAATCTCGTTTAAATACAATTCCATTACTTTTCCCTGTGTAGTTATTTGACGTATACACAGTGCCATCAATGAAGGAGTCTTTGATATTCCTTATGGTATACTGAGCATCATAGCCATTTTTAGGTAGTTCTTCTCTAGAGTGTAGAAAACCTACACCAAACTCATTTCCAGTTCCCAGAATGTTTCGATTGACAAATCCAATTCTGTAAGCTCCTTGCTCATCCGTGGTGAAGTCAGCAGACCAAGGAAATCGATCTTTTACAATAATGTTTGCCTTGACCGATTGCATGTCTTCAGGGTCAACGCTTAGAACGATCTTCACATCTTCAATGTATTTTAGCGATCGAATAATTCTTTCTGAATCGGCAAGTAAAAAAGAGTTTACAGGATCACCTTTCTCAAATAATAGGTGCTTCATGATCACTTGCTCTTCAGTGCTTTGATGGAGGTCATTCGACAGCTTTCCTATACTTGAACGTGCCTTTAGTGTAGTATCGTTTACCGAACCTCCAAAGAGATCCACGGATGTGTACCTGATGCTAGTAATGGTCTTTCCCTCAAATCCCTCGAAAAAGGATTCACTTCTGATTGGATCATCGCTAGTGAAAGTATTTTGTTGTGGCTGACTGACAATCAACAAATCAAAGAGCTCTCTAGTAAACCGATTTTTTCTTGCTTTTTGATAAACTGAATCATAAAAGCCTGTGGATAGCGCGTATTTGTTATTTACGATACGATATCGAGTACCTCTTTCTATAATGAAGATTGTGTCGTTTTTAGGAATAAAGAGTGAATCAGATATCACTAAGATCTGATCATGCATCAATGCCACCGTGTCCGACTGAGCATAACTGCTAGCTGCAAATGCAATTAAGTATACGGTTAATACTGTCCTAAAAAAATGCATATAAATACCTCACCAGCAAGTATAAAAATAAGTGAGAATGAACCCCTTATTTTTAAATGTTTTGATTTTATATACTTTTTATACAACTAATGAATTACTTTCACGTATTGTACAACAAATAAATCATTTCATAAAAATGAAAGGAACACATGTAGGAGAACTTGAAGAACTGGTTTTACTCACTGTGGGATCGCTATTTGATGAAGCGTATGGAGTTGCTGTTATGGACGAGGTGAGAGAAAATGCCGGTAGGGACATGAATATTAGTGCGATTCATGCAGTTCTTCGCAGATTGGAGGAAAAAGGTCTGCTGTCTTCCAGAATGGGAGGAAGCACAAACGAAAGAGGGGGTAGACGCAAGCGTTTATTTACACTTACAAAAGAAGGTAAACAGGTCTTAGATCATAGTATTGCTTTGCGGCAATCGCTATACGACCGAATACCTGATATCAAATACAACTTTTCGATATGAATGAAAAGCCACCTAAATGGGCTGATAAATTTTTAAGGTGGTATTGTAATCCGTATTTCTTAGAAGAAATAGAAGGGGACATTTATGAACTTTTTGATCGGAGAATCGAAACAGGAAACCTCAAAAAAGCGAGAATCAGGTTTGTTTGGGATGTCTTTCGGTTCTTCCGGTATTCGAATATTAAAAGGACTAACTCAGAATACACGACTATGAATCATTTAACATTATTGGCTAATTACCTCAAGTTGGGGATGCGAAATATCAGAAGGAACCTGGTTTCGTCCTCAATCAATATTGTAGGCATGTCTATAGCCATTTCTTTTGCTGTATCTATATTCATCTTTACTGACATTATGCGGAGTATGGATTCATTTCATTCCAACGCGAATAGAATCTATCAAATAACCAATTATGTAGAAGGAGAGGGAGGACAGAATATGTGGAGTGATTCACCGATGTTGCTATGTCCTGCAATGAAAAAAGATCACCCATCTGTAGAGACTTACTCCAGAATAGAATATCGAAGTGCTAGCGTTAAGCATAAAACCGATGTTTTTGATGAATTAGTGACATTTGTTGATCCTGATTTCTTCAAAATGTTCGATTATGAGATGGTTACTGGAGAGAAAGCTGTACTCGAGAATAAGAGTCAAATCGTAATAAGTCATGATATGGCTCTCAAGTATTTTAAGGACGAAGATCCTATAGGAAAAGATCTTTCATTCAAATTCCTAAATGGTGCGATAAAGCGGTTTTCAGTTGGGGCAGTTTTGGAGAAGTATCCTTACAACGCTAGCATGCAATTTAGTTTTTTCATACCGATTGAAAACTTCAGGGATTTAAGATTTGAGGGAACGGAGGGGTGGTCTTTCATGACTGACGGAAGTTTTATAATGCTAGAAGAGGGTGAGTCGATTTCGTCAATTTATGATTCATTCGATTCTTATATAAATGTCCAGCATGGTAGCAATCCTGAGTGGAAAGTAGAGTCGTTTGAGGCTATTCGCCTTGATGATCTTTCAAGCAAGGCGTACCAGATTGAAGGTTCTATTTCAGGAGGTGCTCATCCTGCAGGAACCCTTGCTTTGACGATTATAGCCGTATTTCTACTTGCGATGGCGTGTTTCAACTTCATGAACATCTCCGTTGT
>JABSPG010000183.1:0-4509 GCA_013214445.1 Ekhidna sp.
TGCGTGTCTTTCCCAATCCTGCCTCCGGATCATTCAATGTAGGACTAAATCTTCCTCAGAAGGAACCCATAACAATTAGTCTAATAGACATGAGCGGAAAGATCGTTTTTCAAAACACTATCGGAAATGGACTCAACCAAATTCTTACATTTAAGGCACCTTCACAAAGGGGTTTGTACTTCGTCCAGATCACAGGAAGTAATTTCAATGCTTCGCAAAAACTGTTTATTAATCGGTAATTGATTAGGTTTATCCCAGTATTTACATTCCAGTATGTCGTTTAGAAAACCTACCAGCTTAAAAGACTTTTTACTCCATATTTTGGCCCTGATAGGAAGCACCGTCCTGATTGTCGTAGCGGTCTTCTACGTTTGGCTACCGATCTCCACAAATCATGGGGAAACGATTACTGTGCCAGATATCCAGGGAATGACCGTAAATGAATTAGAAGATTTCTTGGGCAAAAGAAGTCTCAGGTTTGAAGCAACTCCCGATTCGAGCTATTCGCCTGACTTCCCTCCTCTCGCTGTTCTGCGGCAAGTTCCTCAACCAAACACGAAGGTGAAAGAAAATCGAAAGATTTACGTTACTCTTAATGCTGAAAGTCCTCCGAAGGTTCGAATGCCCAAGGTGGAAGACCTTTCGCTTAAAAGCGCAATGATGGTGTTAAAATCATACGACCTTAAACTAGGCAAAGTAAAATACGTTCCAGATGTATTTTTCGGGGTGGTTCATGAGGCGAGAATGGATGCTCGAACGGTTCTTGAAGGTGAGAAGATCGCTAAAGGATCGACGATCGAACTATTGGTAGGTGATGGATATGGGAATACCACGTTCCAATCACCTAATCTGATAGGGCTGGATCAAGAAGAGGCAGAAGTAGCCATCATAGGCTCGGGATTAAGGGTTGGGAAAGTTCAGTTTACTTCAAAATCCCAAGCAGGTTTTGGGGCAGTAGATACGGTTGGTAGCGAAGTATTAACTTATCGAAGTATTTCCCCTGGTGCGATCCAACAGCAATATCCTAGACCTGGAAGAACAATTAAAATCAATGATTTGATAGATATATGGGTATATAAACCGGACTCTATCAGCAATGCATCCACGATCCTAGACAACCAATGAGAACTGTTTTCTTGATCGTCATTCTATCTTTTAGCTTCGAGCTACAAGCCCAGCTGTACATTCAACCCATCAAGAAAGATAGTGGAAAGAAGCAAGATGCTACTCAAAATCAGGCAGTAGCAGATCCGATTTCTCTTCCTTTTTGGGATGATTTCTCCATCACAACAGACGCACCTGATAGTCTACGAATTTGGGGATCAGATACATCTAGACAATGGAATTACGAGCTTAGTAAAGACGTTTTTGTCAACGCTACCCTCGCCATAAATCCGCCATCCTATAGAGTAGCCACTTTTGATGGATTAGATACAAACGGTGCATTTCATGGTGAGGAAGTTGGTTTAACGGATCAACTAGTATCTGACACCATAGACCTTCAAGGTGGATTTGATGTGGTTTTTTCTTTCTACTGGCAGGCAGGAGGAAATGTAGAAATACCAGAAGAAGGCGATTCACTGGTACTCCAATTTTATAATCAAGCAGATACACTATCCCCTTGGCAAACCTATTGGAAAAAGGATGGAGGCGAATTAGCGGCAGATGAAGACACAGTTTTCACTCAGGTAGCAATACCAATTCCCTCCGAGCTTCTAAACCAAAAATTCTTGTTTCGATTTCAATCTTACGGAGACCAAGATGGTCCATTCGACGCTTGGCATGTAGATTGGATCTACATGAACAATAAAAGAGCTGAAGACGATTTCTTCTACGAGGGTGAGGTAAGTTTAAATTCCGATATCAAACTCCTATTTTCTCCATTTAAATCAGTCCCCATCAATCAGATTTCTGACGCTGCATTCATCACTGATGTCAATGTAAGTTCGATGAACTTAAACCCTGAACCTGACAACATCGGGTTGGCAGTGAACTACCTATTGTCTATTGATGAAGTGGGCATTGAAAATCAAATTACCTCCGGTACTACTTTCACTGAGGATCTTCGAAACTTCTTTAATCCCGCTCCAGACAAAGTCACCATGCAAAATGAACTGACTTTTTCTGGATTGTCATTTCAAGATTTAGTGGGCACTGATTCGGTGATTATTGAAGCTACGGTAAATACAGAGTCTACGACAACTGTCGATTTCCTAGACGGAACCAATATCAACTTGCGAGTGAACGACACGGTGAGGACATCATACACACTACACAACTACTATGCATATGATGATGGAACTGCTGAATATGCTGCAGGTACCAACATTAATGGAGCTCAAGTCACTTTACAGTACTGGCTTCAACGACCTGACACGCTTACCCATGTGGATATATACTTTCCCAACATTGACCCTAGTAGTACGGGTAGCGCGCTTGAGCTGCAGATCTACAAGGAACTAAGCGAAGATTCAGATCCCATTCGAGCTCAAAGCATTACGGTACAAAATGGAACAAAACTCAACGCTTTTAGGAGGTATCCATTAAACAATCCACTTGTGCTTGCGGATACGTTTTATGTGGGATACCGACAAAATCAAAATGAATATATAGGTGTAGGTTTTGACCGAAGTAATGAAGCGGCCTCAGCATATATTTATGAAAACAAGTCTGGAGTGTGGGAACGAAATACAAGATTGACAGGAGCCCTTATGATCAGACCTGTCTTTGAAAAACTAGATTCACTAGTTCTAGGTGCTGCAGAGCTGCCGGAGGAAATCAAAGCATACCCTAACCCTACTGAAGGTTATTTGAAAATAAAAGGAAAGTACGAAGCAGTGACTTTAATGGATTTTGCAGGGAAAGTTTGGTATCAAAATTCAAAGCTTGAACAGCATGATCTCAGGAATTTACCATCGGGTTTATATTTGCTTACGGTCCATCGAAAAGAAGGAGACCAGACATTAAAAATCATAAAAGAATGAACGAAGACATAACCTGCGCTGATGTAAAAAAGAGACTTGAAAGTGGTGAGAAATTCAACTTCATTGATGTGAGGGAAGAGTGGGAACATGAAGAGAAGAACATCGGTGCTAGACTTATTCCATTAGGTGAAATACCTGACCGCATTTCGGAAATCGAAGACTTAAAGAATGAAGAGGTGGTGGTACACTGTAAGTCAGGGGGTAGATCTGGCCAAGCAAAGAAATACCTGAATTCTCAAGGTTTTACTAATGTTAGAAATATGGTAGGAGGTATTACGGCTTATTTAGAGCTCTAAAAGCCTTCAACGACTAAAGGCTGGGGACTGAAGCATAGAATAAAGATCACAAGCGCAACCCAGCCTAGTACTTTCCTTCCTGTTGATAAATCCTCATTTTCATATACTTGGGGATGATCAACTCCAATGAATCGTCCGATGATAAATGAGAACAGAAGCCAGCCGGAGTAACCCTCGACCTTGAAAATCGATGAAATGAAAAACTGGACTGTCAACATTACGGTAGCATAGAGCAATCGATCCCTTTTCTCCTTAAACACACTGTATGCACTGCTATAGACTACATAGAGGTAGATTCCTATATTCAACAAAAAACTACCTAATGCTTCCAATGAATCGTTGGCCAGATCTGCAGTTGTGACCCATCCTAGGCCAGCATAAAAAAGAAAGGCAGTAAAGAATACCCTGGAAATAATCGCATGATTTCTTTCTCCAAAAAGTCCAAAAATCACATGACCCCCATCTAACTGTCCTATCGGAAGTAGATTTAATGCCGTAAAAAAGAAAGCCAGGTAGGCAGCAAACAAGAATGGATAATGCATGATCTCCCTCGAGCTGGGCACATATCGATCGGTCGGAGCTAAATATGTCCTTCCCAGATACATCAGGATATTGTCTCCAAAATAAACAGACCCGGGAATCGACGTATCAATCGTATCCTTAAGAACCTCATAGCCCATTCGATCATGGTTTAGATCTGTCTTTACGATAAGCGTATCTAAACCCGCCATTTTGGCCTCAAAATCATCTCCAAAAATCTCATACTCGGGATGAATCTCGAAAATATACTCTGTCGGAGGTAACGTTAGAAAACCATAAACGAAAAAGAAGATAGCCATCACAAATCCGGCAATAGGACCCGAAACACCAACATCAAAGTACTTCAGTCTACTTATGATGTTTTCTTTGATCCGTATGAAAGCACCCATGGTACCAATCGTGGGCATCCCGATCCACCCAAACCACATGGGGATGTAGTAAGGAAGCGTAACATTGATCTTATGATATCTAGCCGTGAAGTAGTGACCAAACTCATGGACTGTAAGAATCAAAAGAAACGGTATTGAAAAATTGAATCCGAATAAAAAATCATCCCAAGTCATTCCTAAGATGATAAACTTGCCAATCATCCATTCACTACCAGCGAGCGTAGTAGTCAATAAGGTAAGAATGAAAAGTCCAAGCTGGATTAGTTTGGTTTTTTGCTTCTTATTCAAGCCCAAATAATT
>JABSPG010000183.1:4519-7707 GCA_013214445.1 Ekhidna sp.
TTGTGCTGCCTCCACATTATCTAAGCGATCATCGAGAAAAAGCATTCGAGATGCGTACAAGCCAATATCGTCGATAACAAACTTGTAGCAGTTAAGGTTTGGCTTCCGCATTCCAATCTCGTGAGAGTAGTAGACCTCTTTCACAAAGTCTCGCAAGCTATCTCTTCCCGTCTCTTCCATAATCATCTCTTCGTATGCCATCTCATGAATAATATTGGTATTGGATAGAATAAAGGTCTGGTACTTCTCTCCTATCTTCAGAACTTTTTCCATCCGCTCCTTGGTAATGGACTTCAACATACTGTTCCAAATAGCATCAAACTGATCGTCAGGCATGTTTGTCCCAAGAATGGAGTTCATCTTAGCTCGGAACTCATCTGGGGTAGTCATACCCATTTCAAATTTCTGGAGAACAGGTGCAGTCACGACCAATTCTTCAATCTCCTCTTGGTTCTTTTTTGCTACCTCAGAAAACTCTCGAATCACTCGCGGATAGTCTAAATCAATTAGAACATTTCCAAAATCAAAAATAATGGCATCAATGCCTTGTACTAGGTCTGACATTCGTTGGGTATTAGAAAGCAAATATGTAATATTGCGCACCCTTTTGAAAGATGTTATTCGTCTGATTTGGGGATAAAAATAAGATCTGAGATGATTTTAATGGGCCTATAACTCAGTTGGTTAGAGTAACTGACTCATAATCAGTAAGTCCCAGGTTCGAGCCCTGGTGGGCCCACACTGATAATCAAGCACTTACGCTCACAAACGAGGTAAGTGCTTTTTTATTTGCACGCAATTTGCACGCAAACTTGCTCCCACATTACAAAAAAATTGGACGAACATACTTCAAAAGTCATAGGTCAAGCCATCATCATCTCGACTTATTCCCTTCTCCTTCCTTTTCAGAATGCCCAGTTCAGAACCTTTTTTAAAGCCTACTCCATACTCTGTCTCCTGGTCACCCAAACTGCGATAGAGTTTAAATTCCTTAGGAGCCTCCTTCGCCAAAAGATAGCCGTGGTTAAAACCTTTCATAAATAGTTTCATATCAGATTTGATTTAGACTTTATGAATTGTACAATGGACGAGTAGTTATAAATAATGAGCTTACTTGTAATTGAGTGAAACTCAATCTTGTCTTCGTCTCTAAGTTTCTGCAAGGTGCCAGAAGAACAACGCAATAGAGATAATACCTCTTCTTTGTCTACATATGGGTTTGGATTCTCTTTCGGTAGTAGATTTCCTACCAATGCATCCATCATGTTGGAAACCTGGATTTCCTGTAAGCATATCTTTTTCATTCTTTATTGTCTGATTTTGGCACTAAGAAAACCACAATCACGAAAAGGCGTGAGTTAGGTAATTTGAACTGGGATTATTTCGGACTGATGTAGCTGTAATACTACTTTTTGATTTTCGAAAAAAGATCTTCCTCAAAACAGCCACGATGGGAGGTCATCGACGATGGTGCCTGTCTTTACCACAATATCAGACAGCATCACATTCCTCATAAAAACCTTATCATCCCTTTTTACAATTACTTCATAGATATCGCCATCATAAATGGTCTGATACCAGCGATGGATGTAGCCAATTTCCGCATTGACTCTCAATACTACTTCCTGCCCAACTTCATAGTGGATTCTCATAATTCTGATTCTAGAGGTTTTGATTTAGATGTGTTTTAGGTGTGGCCTGACTTTGAAGCGATAGAGTCATTATTGCGTAGTTCATATTTCCGATCGATTAAAGAACCAACAGCTCATTGACCATCCTCCAATGACTCTCAGCGTGAATTAACTTGAACTTCCCTCCCCGTACATCTCCACAGGCATAATTTAGAAATGCTCTCTTCAACTCTGCCCTATGGACTATTTCAAACTCCTCATCAGAACTGATAGGAACCACTCGGATCAGCCTCTTTGGCTTAAAGTCTTTGGTCCACTGAGCTCCACGTCCATTGAGCTCACTTAGAATGGCTAGGTTGAGGTTCTTGGTCGTGCCAACAAAATACTTGTTGCCTTCCAAGAGCAAGGTGAAAGCACAACGTTGATTCTTAGAAATCTCAATTCCAGAACCTATCTCAACAGGACAGATATGATTGCCTAGATTGCTCTCTGTAATCAAATGGAGGTGATGCCTCTCTTCATCTACATAGATGTAATCACCACCTCGCACATTCCTCCATCCAAACTCCTTAATGCATTCAAGCGTACATTCATTTTCAAATTTCATCGCCAGGTCTGGATCGTTTAGCCCCGTTCGATACCTTCGAAGAATCTCAATAGGCTTGTGGAGTTTTGTCCACTCAGCGCCCTTTGAAATTTTGTGCTTCCAAAAACGGTATGCTAGATCAATGGTCTGACCAACATAGTACTTGCCATTCTGAAGACGTAATACATAGATAAATATCTCATCAGCTCGCTGATTTCTCATTTGATTAAATAGTTACATGAAACAATGATTAATTGAGTCATGTACCGGTCGAGTATGTGTGCTAACCAAATGGAAGTCTGAGTAACGAAGATTTAAGGAGCGCCGGTAAGCTTGGGTAAACTGAGGAAGGAAGAACCGATTTGGTGGCTGTGGGTGGAACGAGACCGAACTTTACTCAATTCATTCATTTTTCAGAACCAACCTCAAACTCCTCCTTAAGACGATTGATCTGTTTGTGATGCTCCTCTATTTCTAACATAGTCTCTCTCCTTTCCCTCCTGATTGAAAAAGTATCAAACTCCAGATTACTGAGTAATAAGGGTTAAAAGCAAAGCAACCGGAAACGCTTTTGCAATGAATTATAAGACAGATTACCTAAGTTCTTCATGATCGCTGACCTGGTTCATTTTGTTCATGCAAACCTGTAGTACTAAGCTAGGCATTTTAATAACTCGCTCGATCTATCTCCTCTTCCTGAGCTTCTGCCTTCAACTTATTCTTCCTGATTTCATCAGCAATAGCCTCTTGACTATGATCCATCTGATTGGATGCTTCCCTTAGTACCTGCTTAGATTGAACAGAGTTTGTTTGAGGGGTAGTTGGCTTTGATTCACTCATTGCTGGCATTGCAATACTTATACCACCATCAAATTGCTTATTAAGTTTTCCAACTGTTAAACGCTGGTCTACTTGTGAGGCAGGGATAGCTATGCTGTCCTTGACGTTTCTACTTTGCAAAGAGTAAGCAT
>JABSPG010000184.1 GCA_013214445.1 Ekhidna sp.
AGGAGAAACCATGTATATGATAAACGAATCCGCCCTACATAAAAGCGTGACTAAGAAAAAAGATGCGGCAAGCAAAAGGATCAATAAAGTTGAAATAGCACTCATACTCATGAACAGTGCATGTTCAATATTATTATTTGTTGATGCGCTAGATGATATTGACAATTGGGACTTTATAGGATCACTAATAATGTTGGTGTCAGTGTTATATATCCTCTTCCTACGTTATAGAAGAAGGAAATCAGAAAACACTTTTGATAGAACCATGTTCGGTGAGTTAGATCACGCAATTGCAAATACCAACTCAATCATTCATATATCTAGAATGATGATCACTGGATATCTTATACCCATGTCAATCTACCTAGTACTTAAAATGCTAGCACACGGAGCTGCTTTAGAAAAATGGCTAATGGTAATCGGGATGTATTCACTAGCCTTTCTATTGATTGTTTGGGAGCGAAAAAACTATCATTTACCAAGAAAAAATAGCCTTATAGCCTTAAAAAAGAAGCTGACAGAAGTATAGCTCATCACAAAATCATTATCAGCAATCTTCTTAGTTTTAAGTTTTATCGATCTGAGACTTGAGCCTAAGAAAACACCACCTGATTAGTAAGGAAAAAATCGTATTCACCCGCATTATAACATTATTCCTAGTTCTTATAGGACAAGGGTCTTATAGTCAAGAAATAAAAATCTATAATGTCAATTGCCATATTCCCGAGAACGAATATGAAGTATTTAGTGACTACCTAAGAAATCAGGTAAGCTTCTTTGAAGATTATTTTGAGTTACCAGACACTTTCCAAATCAGTGCTTTTTTTGTTGGTGATGACACTAAAAAGCAATTTGTCGGGGATGATGCACACGGCTTGTTTAGCTATAGATTTAACCGTATTTCAGTCTATAAAACCTACCGATATCATGAAATTTTCAAACATGAATTCAATCATTGGATTTATTCAAAATTCTCAAAAGAAAGGGAACGTCAGTTAAGTGAAGGAATTGCGGAGCTTTTTGAAGATTCATTTTACCATGGAGATACTTTACTTTTTGGCTTAGATAGAAATAAGGTAACTGCAGTACAAAAACACTTGAATGGAAAAATCAATCTAGCGATTTGGTTGGGTCAATCCAACGAAGAGTTTTACGTTTTTGAAAAGACAAAAAACTACCAAATAGCATGGGCACTGATGTACTACCTGTATCATCAAAAGCCATTCATATTTAAGCGAATTGTTTTTCCAAACTCAAACTCCAAACTCGATTTGGTTAAGAGGGTAGAAAGTTCCTATGCTGGTGGTATCTCCCAACTACAAGAAGATCTTAAAAGCTATTACTCTGATCTCAATTTTGAGCTATTCGAAAGAGGACGTCATTTTTTACAATTAGAACAGAATGACTCTGCAATTATGTTCTTACGAAAAGCAATTGCAGCGCACCCTAACCATGCAGAATCACATTTATATCTAGGGATAGCACTGGAAGAAATTGCTGAGGTAAAGGAATCAGCCGAGCATTTCGCTAAGGCTTTTCTGATGTCGCCAAGACTTGAAAAAGTAATTAACCTTAGAAAGGCATACTTAGCTATGGACAGAATGAACTATGATGACTGTGTCGAGCGCTTGATGTCCCAATTACCCTTTGCAAATACGGACAATGAAAAGTACACGGTATTCAACTCTTTAGCTACTGCTTACACCCTGAGTTTTCGGCCAATTCAATCCCTGAAAGCAAACAAAAGGGCCCAAAAGCTTTACCCAGACTATTACATCACCGAAAATAATCTTGCACATGCATTTTTAATGATTAATGAATTTGATTCCGCGATTATATACTCATCCAAAGCAATCAAAAAAAGTAAAAACCTGGCAAACCCCTACGCACACAGAGGAATGGCCTTCTTCAAGAAAGGCAAGCCAAAGAAAGCATTGAAAGATCTAGGAAAGGCAGAAGAACTTAACGAAATGTATGCCTTCACTCATTTGTACAAAGGACTAATCTACGAACAAACAAACCAGCTAGTTGAAGCAAAGGAATCTTTCAAAAGGGTTTTTACCTCCACTGTTCAACCAATGGCAATGCTAATTGCTTCACGAAAACTCGGACAATTAGGAACGAAAGAGGAAGAAATCGTTGGACTTTATCTTTCGAAAAATTCGGATAAAGGAAAAGGCGATCTAGAATATCTACTTTCAGAAATGAAGAATTATGACAGGAACAGTAATTATTCCGAAAACTACGATCTGTTCAATTGAATATGTCCAAGTATTCCAATTATCATTCAGGAATACTCACCCTCCAATCACCAAATATCCAATTGCCGGGAGCATTTTCATCTTCGGAGAGGAAAAAATCTTCAAAGGCCTTGACTAGTTCTCCACCGCTAATCTGTTTATCACTATTCAGATCCAGCATGTCGAAAGCTTTCTTTGCAACGGACATATAGAGACCGTAAGCCTTAAACATGTCCATATACTCTTTCTCATCAATATGACCGTCCATATCCTGATCAAAGAGTGAAAACAAATAAGTAGCCGATTGATTGATGTAGTCATTCGGTTTTGCGAGAACAATCTTATCAAAAAACTGAACCCACTCATCCAAGGCAACCTTAGCCTCAACCTTTTCCAGATCTTTTAAAACCTTCACAAACAATCCATGCGATCGCAATCTCAGCTCAAGTCTGGATACTGAATTTTCTTCATGCCCGATGATATCGCTGATGGATTCTGCTACAAGCTCAAAATCGTCCTTTTCAAGGCTACCATTACTATTATTATCCAGAACATTAAAAAAATGAGTAATCTTCTGTTTTTGAATATCCGTCATCAGGGCTTCTTTAGTGGGTGAATTCAAGCTCAAATTAATAAGTTCTTGCCTGTTTCGGAACTAATGGTCTCTATACCATCGATCAATTCCTGATTTGAACAAGCCGAACTCAATTATGAGCTGCCATCAGTTCTTGTATTGCGATTGCATATCCTTCCAACCCCCTGCCATTCACCGCCCCAACAGATACTTCAGTGATATAACTGTGTTGCCTAAAATCTTCTCTCTCTGCCAGGTTCGAAATATGCACTTCAAAGACCGGGCTGGTGATTCCTGCAATTGCATCGCGAAGCGCTACACTTGTATGTGTCAACCCTCCTGCATTTAGTACGATACCATCAATAGAAAACCCTACCTCATGAAGTTTATCTATGATAAATCCTTCGTGATTGGATTGAAAGTAAGAAAGCTCTATGCTCGAAAACCGCTTCTGTAGAGATTCAAAGTGATCTTCCATTGATATGGATCCGTAAATGTCTGGCTCGCGAATACCCACCAAGTTTAAGTTTGGCCCATTTAGTACTAAGATCTTCACAGTGATTGAATTTACGTATTTGACTGAGTAATTAGCGGTAATGCTAAATTTATAATTTAGCTCGAAGAAACCAATAAACCCCTCCACCATATTATGTGGAAAACCTATACCAAACAATTTGAAGCTTATCTAAAATTAGAACGATCACTCGCTCAAAATTCTGTTGATGCGTATCTATCGGATATCTCCAAGCTCCAGCAGTTTTTCGAAATAAAAGAAAAGGACGTATCACCTTCCCGAGTCACACAACAAGACTTGATTGACTTTTTAGAATTTATCACAGAACTAGGGATGTCAGCTTACACCCAAGCTAGAATGGTTTCTGGCCTAAAGGCATTTTTTAAATTTTTAGTCTATGAGGAACTGATCACTAAAGACCCCTCACAACTTCTGGAGGCTCCAAAACTTGGGAGAAAACTTCCCGACACCCTTAGTTTACCTGAAATTGAAGAATTATTTGAGGCCATTGATCGATCTACTGCCGAAGGTCAACGCAATAGAGCAATTCTTGAAACCTTGTACAGTTCAGGCTTGCGTGTGTCGGAGCTAATCAATCTGAAAATAAGTAATATCCACGAAGACATAGGATTTCTTAGGGTTATCGGTAAGGGTAGTAAAGAGCGATTGGTTCCCATAGGACGCTCGGCTCTAAAGCACATAAAGATTTTTCGTGATGAAATCCGAGTACATATAGATGTCAAATCAGGTTTCGAGGATCATCTTTTTGTGACCAAAAGAGGCAAGGCAATTAGCCGAGTCATGGTATTTATGATCATAAAGGACTTGGCTACAAAAATTGGAATGAAGAAAAATATTAGTCCACACACATTTAGACATAGCTTTGCAACTCACCTGATTGAAGGGGGTGCAGACTTGAGAGCAGTGCAAGAAATGCTAGGACACGAATCGATCACTACTACAGAAATCTACACCCATCTTGATCGGGATTATTTAAAGCAAGTAATCACGCAATTTCATCCTCGTAGCTGATGTACCAAATTCTCAAACCCATTCTCTTCCTTTTTGCTCCTGAAAAAGCACATAAAATAACGACAGGACTATTGCATGCAGCATTGAGCTTACCTTTTGGGAAAAAGATCATTAGGGGCATGTTCAATTTCGAAGATTCTAGACTGGAGCGAGAGGTGTTTGGATTAAAATTCAAAAACCCTATGGGCTTAGCGGCAGGTTTCGATAAAAATGCTGAACTGATAGATGATTTTTCCAATATAGGTTTCGGTTTTATTGAAATAGGAACCATTACTCCCAAAGGTCAACCTGGAAATCCTAAACCAAGACTATTTAGACTACCAGAAGATCAAGCATTGATCAACCGAATGGGCTTCAATAATGATGGAGTGGATGAAGCAGTCAAAAGGTTAAAAGCTCGAAAATCAGACATCATCATTGGTGGAAACATTGGAAAAAACAAGGTCACACCAAATGAAGAAGCACTAACAGACTACCTAATATGTTTTGAAAAATTATTTGAGTACGTTGATTATTTTGTGGTAAACGTTAGTTCCCCAAATACTCCAGGTCTACGTGAGCTACAAGAAAAAGAGCCCTTGATGAAACTTCTGAAAGCCTTGCAGGACGAGAATAAGAAGAAAGACAAGCCAAAACCAATACTCCTGAAAATCGCTCCAGATCTGACGGAGAGCCAGCTGGATGACATCATTTCAATCACAGAAGATCTCAGTTTGGATGGACTCATTGTGTCAAACACTACCATAGAAAGATCAGGATTAAGGACCAAAAAGAATAAGATAGAGGAGATTGGAGCAGGTGGGTTAAGCGGCAAACCCGTATTCATGAAGTCTAATGAAGTGTTAAAGTATATCAAAAGTCAGCTTCCAAACGTTGCTATCATTGCAGTGGGAGGAGTCCATTCTGCACATGATGCCAAAGCGAAAATCGAGGCTGGAGCTAGTCTGGTTCAGGTGTATACAGGATTAGTTTATGAAGGGCCAGGGCTAATAAAAAAGATAAATAGAGAACTGGCTAAGCTAGCTTGATACAAGCTGAAAACTCCATTACTTTTGGGTCGAATTTTATGGCTAAAAACACTTACAAGACCAAATCAGAAAAGAAGGAGAAAAAATCTATTAAACTGTCGTTCCTGAGAGATAGAAAATTTCAACTTTTTGTTGGCTTCACCCTGCTACTCGTGTCGATTTTTCTGACAGTTTCCTTCATTTCCTACTTTACTGCCGGACAGGCGGATCAAAGCGTGGTGGAGGCCTACACCAACACCGCAATCAAAGAGTCTGGTCTGGAAGTTCAAAATGTTTTTGGCCTGATTGGAGCTATATCTGCCCACTACTTCATATTCTTATGGTTCGGTGTAGCAGCCATCCTAATCCCTCCCTTTTTGTTCATAGTCGCTTATAGGATCATCTGGAATCATTCGCTATTGCCAATTCCAAAGTCCTTCAACTTTATGACCTTCTACTTAATCTGGATTAGTCTGGTCATGGGATATTTTTTGCTATCAAAAGAAGAAATTTCTGCACTAGGGTTTCTGAGCGGTGGTATTGGCTATGAATTAGCTGTTATCGCTCAAAGCCTAATGGGATGGGGAGCAATCCTCTTCATCATATTTCTTTTTGTGGTATTTAATATGTTCTTCTTTAATATCACACAAGTGCCTGCTTTGGCTGGAGCTTCACTCTCATTAGATGGCATTCTCGACAAGCTCAAATCATTTGCGCCCGAAAAAAAGAAGGAAGAGCCAAGTCCCGATATTTCTTCAGTTCTGGATCAAATCAAGAAAGAGGTAGCCGAGGAAGATGCTAATAGAGATGAAAGCGAAACATGGGTTGTCAAGAAATTACCAACTAAGCCTCCCGCACAGAAGGAAAAGCCAGACTTAGAATTCATCGTAGACCTTCCTGAATTCAAGGAAGAGCAAGTGCTTCCTAAAGAAATTGAAGAAAAAGTTTTTGCTCCTAAAAAACCGCCTGAGGAAGAATCACTTTCAATTACTCCTTCAAGCGTAGATAACCCTTCCAATGAAGTAGAAAAACCGGTATCGAAAAATGAAGAATTTGAAGACCTTTCCTTTGAGGTGGAACAAAAAGAATTTGAGGAAGAAATTCAAGAAGAGGCGGTAAACTACGATCCAACGCTTGACCTGCCAAAATATCGATTTCCTGTACCTGGCCTTTTGATTGAATACCCCGAGAAAGCTAGGACTGTATCAAAAGACGAACTTGAAGCAAACAAGGATCGAATTATTGAGACGCTTGTCAATTTTAAAATTGGCATCTCGAGCATTAAGGCCACTATTGGTCCAACTGTCACTCTCTATGAAATAGTGCCTGAGGCTGGTGTTAAAATCTCAAAAATCAAGAACCTAGAGGATGATATTGCACTTAGCTTAGCTGCATTAGGCATCAGAATCATTGCCCCGATACCTGGGAAAGGGACCATAGGTATAGAAGTTCCAAACAAAAATCGGGAGATGGTTGACGCAAGGTCGGTTATTACCACAAGTAAGTTCATGGATAGTAAGATGGATTTACCAGTTGTACTGGGTAAGACCATTTCTAACGAAGTGTTTGTGACTGACCTAGCCAAAATGCCACACTTACTTATGGCAGGAGCCACAGGACAAGGAAAGTCAGTCGGTTTGAATATCATTCTTACCTCCTTACTATACAAGAAGCATCCATCTCAGCTGAAACTTGTGCTTGTAGATCCAAAGAAGGTAGAATTGACACTGTTCAATCAAGTTGAAAAACACTTTTTGGCCAAGCTACCTGATAGTGACGAGCCTATCATTACCGACACTTCCAAAGTAGTGAATACACTTAATTCACTATGCATTGAGATGGACAATCGGTAT
>JABSPG010000185.1 GCA_013214445.1 Ekhidna sp.
GATTTAACTGGCTACCGGCTAGAAGAACTCATTGGTAAAGAAGCCAAATCAGTCTTCATCGCTAAAGAAGATGAAGATTCAAAGAGAATACTCACGACTCAGAATTCACAACGGAAGGAGGGTAGATCTGGTAGTTACGAAATCAAAATTCTGGATAAATATGGCGATGAAAAATGGGTAATTGTTAGTGGAGCACCTAATTACAATGAGCATGGTGAACTCATCGGTTCGATTGGCATACACTTGGACGTGACAGAGGAAAAGAAACTCAGGGAGGAGAATGAGTTTAAGAACACCCAATTGCAAAAGTTATTTGAAAAATCGCTGGATGCACTAATATCCATTGATTCTGAAGGAAAAATATTTGAATGGAGCCCTCAGGCTGAGAAGATCTTTGGATACACTGCTGACGAGATTTATGGTGCAGAGCTCACAAGCACAATCGTTCCTCAAAACTACCGAGGGGCACACAAGAATGGCATGGACCATTACCTAGCGACAGGCCATGGACCGGTGCTGAATAAAAGAATAGAAATTACTGCACTGAAAAAGGGTGGTGAAGAGTTCCCCATTGAACTTACGGTTTTTCCACTTCGATTTAAAGAGGAACAATACTTTACAGCTTTTGTACGGGACATCACCGAAATAAAAAAATCAAAGGAGAACATGGAAAAGGCTCTGGAAAGGCAGAAAGAGCTGAATGAAATGAAGTCCCAGTTCATATCCATGACTTCCCATGAGCTTCGAACTCCACTTACCACGATCAAAACAAACACTGAACTACTCAGCTATCAATTCAATCAGCATGATATTTTGGATCGGACAAAACTCAAGAAGAACATTGAACGAGTGGACAATAATGTAGAGAGGCTAAACAACCTAATCAATAATATTTTGGTGATAGGTAAGCTAGATTCTCAGAAGGTTCCGTTCGCGCCAGAACAGTTGATCGCTTCTGATTTCATCGCTGAAAACATACTACCAGACTATCGACATCAGGGTCACTCTATCTCTATGAAGACAGAAGGAGATAAATTTCATAGTTACATTGACAAAAGCCTCTTTACCCAGATTCTCAATAACCTAATCGAAAACGCAATCAAGTATACCGTAAATGGGAAGACTCCCGAAATACAGATTACTTATGGCGATGAGCTGGAGATTCATGTCATAGATCATGGGATGGGAATACCAGAAGCAGATCAGAAGAAACTTTTTCACACCTTCTTCAGAGCATCAAATGTCGGGAATATCAAAGGAACTGGACTAGGTCTTGCGATTGTACATGAATTTGTGCAATTGCACCACGGGAGCATAGAAGTCCACAGTAAAGAAGCTGTAGGTACTACGTTTATTATTAAATTTCCTAAAAAATAAACGATGCAATGGCGGGTAAAAAAATACTAGTCGTAGAAGATGACCTAGAAATAGCTGAATCTTTGTCTGATATGCTTGAGTTGCTGGAACATGAAGTAGCTGGCATAGCAGAATCTTTCGATAAGGCATTCGAAATTCTTGAAAAGCAAAAGGTAGACTTAGTATTGCTTGACATTCAGCTAAAGGGTTCAAAATCCGGTTTGGACGTGGCTGAAAAGATAGGAGATCAGCTTCCCTATATTTTTACCACTGCATTTGCTGACGAGCAGACAGTCAAAAAAGCCTCCGAGTTGGGACCGTATGGATACATTGTAAAACCCTACGGCATGAAGGATATCAATCCCGCCATTGAAGTTGCTTTGAAGAATTTCGACAATGCGAAAAAGATTAATTCGGATCAAGGTGAATTTTTGGCTAACCACCTCTACATAAAAGCCAATTCTAAACTCATTCGGTTAAATGATGACGATATCTTATATATCGAGGCTAAGGGCGACTATGTAGTCTTCAAAACTCCAGAAAAAGGATATGTGGTACATTCTACCATAAAGAACGTTACAGAAAAAATGAACCCGCAAAGGTTCCTCAAAGTACATCGATCTTATGTCGTAAACTTGGATAAGATCAAGGATATCGAGGATTCTAGCATTCAAATAGAAGATAAGATTATCCCCGTGAGTCGTCAGAATAAACCTGATTTGATGAAAAGGATTGACTTGATCTGAGATCCATTGATCTTCGTGGGTCTTTCCTAAACTACTGTTTCAATCATTGACATACCGAAAGCCACCAAAACCACTTAACGAACAATTGATGCCAATTAACCTGAATCATAACCTGATTGGCTTAAATCTCAATTAACATGCTGCTACCAGTTCATTTTTGACGGAGAATTAACCATTAGAAATGATGAAAAGTATAAAAGTAGCATTGATGCACTGTCCCCAATCGCGAGAATACAGATTAATACAAGTCACCGAACGCTTTGACCCAAATGACCCTTGCGTGCTATGGGTATTTGATTCCTCAAAGATTAAAACGGCACAAAAGATCATGAAGAACATGAACATAGCTCAAGTAATCAATTCCTCAGGTATGGATTTATCGCTTAGCTACTAGACTTAAGACGAAGAATTTTGAATTTGATGCCTTAAGAATCAGTTCTCACGTACTCAATCTTTAGGATACGCCAAATAAACTTGGCTACTTTCGTTTCCACTATGGCTTCATCGCCCACCTTTTTGTCGATCAAGGCTTTGGCCATTGGAGAGTCCATGGAAATGTAATCTTTGTTGCCGATCAACTCTTCATATCCCACAATTCGAAAGCGTTTCTTCAACTTCTTCGCTTCATTTTCAACCTCAACCCAAGCACCGAAAGAGACTTTTCCATCCATGTGAGGATGATAATCTATAACCTTAAAATTGTCGATGCACTTTCTGAGATAAAGCAGACGCCTGTCTATCTCTCGCAGGCGTTTCTTGTTGTAGTGATAATCCGCATTTTCAGAACGATCACCCAAACTGGCTGCCCAGGCAACTTTATTGGTGATATCTGGCCTTTCCGTGCGCCATAGATGATCGAGCTCGTTTTTCAACTGCTCCATGCCTTCAGGTGTGATCAGCTGCGACCTTATTATCCTCTTCTTCTCCACTTTGCAAAACTAAGATTCGATCCTCAATTGATAGCAAAAGGAGAGAAAAGTCCTTGTGCCACCGTAGGTAGCTCTTTCATACTAACCAGACAAAGCGCCTACTCATACAATTGTACATTCTACTACTTTAGCTTGGTACTGAACTACATTTAGGTATTGTGTTTACTTATCCGCATTTTGTGTTATTTCCTTTTGCTAGATTTAATCAGCTTTGGCTGTATAAAGCACGCAAGCATGACCAAAGACGGGATCATTAGGATTGAATCAATCAGTGAGTTACATGATGTAATGGGCTTTGAAAAGCCGAAACATCCATTGATTAGTCTTATCGATACGGAGAAATTACACGTAGGAGAGGAGCGTATAGGTACTCGAGTTGTCTATGGATTTTACATGATATCACTGAAAGACAAGAGTTGTGGGGTAGAATATGGACGTAACTCATTTGATTTCAATGAAGGAGTCATGGCCTTTTCGGCTCCTGGACAGACCTACACTACCACACGCGCCATTGATAAGGGAGAAATTCAAGGGTGGATGCTACTTTTCCATCCGGATTTGATTCGGACTACCCACCTGGGACGCTCCATGGATGATTACTCCTTTTTCAATTACGATGTGTATGAAGCTTTGCACTTGTCAGACGAAGAGGAAAGGACGGTCACCGACGTGGTTTCAAACATTCAGAACGAGTACCAGCAAAGAATTGATAATCACAGTCAGCGTGTCATCGTATCGAATTTGGATCTACTGCTCAGCTATTGCCTACGTTTTTATGAGCGACAGTTCAACACACGAACCTCTCAGAGCAAAGACTTTGTCTCCCAATTCGAAAGCCAACTGAAAAGCTACTTTAATGACAACAAGGCTTTAGCCAATGGCTTGCCGAGTATTCAACAGTTTGCTTTTGAGGCTAATCTGTCGCAACACTATTTCAGCGATCTCATAAAAAAAGAAACCGGGCGCTCCCCAAAAGACCATATTAATGACCATGTGGTGGAGAAAGCAAAGGACCTCTTGTTGGGATCGGAGCATTCAATCAGTGAAATTGCTTATGAATTGGGATTCAACTATCCCCACTACTTTACAAGACTGTTCAAATCGAAAACCGGCAAAACACCCATTGAATACCGAAACGACAACTAGCACGCTATAAATCAACTATTAGAACTAACAACCTTTAAATGCACATGGATTACGTAGAATATGCAAACAATTGGGCCAAGAGCGAAGTATCGCAAGGTCGGATTATGATTGGTCTTGGATTGATTATGCTTTTCATTGGCTACCGTATTTTGATAAGCGAAAATGTCCTTTTAAAAGGATCCTTAGTACCACTAGGCTTGCTTGTATTTGTCTTGATTGGCTATGGCGGTTATATCCTGTACAGTCGCCCAGCTCATGTGAAGGAAACGATCGCCTTGTATCAAAAGTCGAGAACAGAGGCCATCGAGAAAGAGAAGGAGAAGCATATAAATGACAACAAAGCAGGAAAGACCCTGATGAAATATATATATCCTAGTTTGATCATCGTTTCTGCCCTTGCGCTATTTTTTGTTCCACATTATTACAAAGGCATGGCGCTGGGATTCATTGTCTTATTTCTTTCCATCTACATCATTGATAATGGATTCGTTTCCAGATCAGATGCATTTATTGAGTTTCTAAATGGCTTGAAGGCATGATTATCGCAAGAAACATCAGTCTGAGAAACCTACTGAAATGGTCAGGCCAGCATATCCTGTGGTTACTCACGTTTGTTGGCACCATCGCCGCACTGTATCAATTCGACTTTATCACTATATCCATTCCCTGGCTTCCTGTTTCGGTGATTGGAACTGCAGTGGCATTTTATGTTGGCTTCAAAAACAATCAGTCTTATGATCGGATGTGGGAAGCACGAAAGATCTGGGGTGGCATTGTCAACGACAGTCGCACATGGGGAATGATGGTTGATGCTTATGTGTCCAACCTTTTTGCTGAAAACAAACTAAGCACTGCCGAGATTCATGCAATCAAAAAAAGACTGATCCACCGTCACATTGGGTGGCTCTATGCGCATAGGAGTCAACTCCTTGTAGCTACTCCATGGGAGCATATCAGTCAGGGAGGTCACCTGGCTAGAACCGCCAGATTTTATCAGAAGAAGTTTGGCATTGGTTTGGTAGATGATCAAGCTACCCGAATTGGGTTGGAACAGTTTCTACCTAAAAACGAGCATGACAAATTAGTAGCTTCTGTAAATACGGCCACACAAATAATCAATGCTCAATCTCAGGATCTGGCTAATCTCAGAACAGGCGGTTATTTGGACGATTTTCGCCACATGGAAATGACTAATGTGTTGCGCACTTTCTATGAATTGCAGGGCAAAAATGAGCGCATTAAGAAGTTTCCATTACCTCGGCAATATGCAAACATGAGTCGCTATTTTATCGGCATTTTTATTTTACTGCTGCCATTTAGCATGATTCCGCAGCTAGCTGAACTGGGGAGTTTAGGTTTTTGGCTGTCTATTCCCATCACTGCGCTTATCGGGTGGGTATATGTGATGATGGAAGTGGTCGCAGATTACTCTGAAAACCCCTTTGAAGGCATGGGCAATGATATACCTATGCTATCCCTTTGCAGAACCATCGAGATAGACTTACGGGAGATGTTGGGTGAAGAAGACTTGCCAGAGCCAATTGAAGCAAAGAATGGAATTTTGATGTAGTGATTAGAGGGACGTTGTGATCTCAATAAAGTATGCATTTTGTGTTTGACCTTCCGCACTACGTGTTACTTGCCTCTAAGAGAAATGGGCATTTTTGTTTACAAATAATTACAGAACTAAAACACCATAGACATGAATAAGACCATTTTAATTACAGGATCTAGTACAGGCATTGGCAGAGCAACTGCTCTGAAATTTCAAAAGGAAGGATGGAATGTAATCGCGACAATGCGTACTCCTGAGAAAGAAGAGAAACTTACTAAACTCGATCAAGTACTGGTAACCAAACTGGATGTTCAGGATGTTGAAACCATCAAATCTGCTTTTGCTGAAGGACTTGAGAAATTTGGAAAGATTGATGTGGTTTTGAATAATGCAGGATACGGCCTAATGGGCACATTCGAATCGGCTGATGATGCCAGCATCCGACGACAATTTGATGTCAATGTATTTGGACTATTTGACGTGACCAAAGCTGCACTTCCTCATTTCAGAGCCAACAAGTCTGGGTTGTTCATAAACATCTCATCCATAGGTGGAAAGATGACCTTTCCGCTTATGCCACTCTATCACTCCACCAAGTTTGCTGTAGAAGGATTTAGTGAGTCCTTGCACTACGAGCTAGCCGCTGCTGGCATCAAAGTGAAGCTGGTGGAACCCGGAGGTGTTGCTACAGACTTTGGCAGCAGATCTCTGGACTACAGACACGATGAGTCACTCGAGGAATACAATGAATATGCAAAATCAGCCTTTGAGAATATGATGAGCAGCTTCAAGCCAGAAGACATGAGCAAACCTGAGCTGATTGCCGATATAATTTTTGAAGCAGCTACGGACGGAAAGGATACCTTGAGGTACCGAGCGGGCGCAGATGCAGAGCAGCTTCTTACCGCCAGAGCATCCATGAATGACGAAGAATTCATTGGTATGATGAAAACGAATCTGGGTGTGTAAATTCAAGAACCGAAATTAATAGAATGGAAAAGAGCAGCAGGGTGTTGCTCTTTTTTTGTTGAGCCATGATTGCAGCACTAGTAAATAAGCCACTCCTAAATCCTACTTTAAATCCCTGACAGAACAATAGCCTTTTTTATTTGTGAGTTCTTTTTTTGTTTTGGAATATCCAATCCAAAACATAAATGGAATTATTCAAGAACCTATACAACGAACGTTTCTTTGAGTTTTTCGGTAATGCTTTGAAGCAAGTCTATCCAAGCTATACTCATGATGATTTCATTCGCCACATCTATGATCAAGATTGGGACAAGCGTGAGCTCAAACAGCGCATGCGCCATATTACAGAAGGACTGAAAAAGCAACTCCCAGAGAATTTTGAGGATACTACCCAAATCCTTCTCGAATGCATCGAGCAACTTCAAAACCAAGGACTTAAGGAACATAGTGTAGAATACATGTTCTTTCCGGACTACATTGAATGCTATGGGTTGGATGAGTTGGAGATTGCTGTGCAGACCATGGAGAAAATCACCCAATTTACCAGCTGCGAATTTGCAGTGAGGCCCTTCATCATTAAGTACCCTATGCAGATGATGGATCAAATGCTGGAATGGTCACATCATGAAAACCACAAAGTACGGCGATTGGCGTCAGAGGGATGTCGTCCTCGATTACCGTGGGCGATGGCTTTGGGGGACCTGAAGAAAAATCCTTCCCCGATTTTACCAATACTAGAAAATTTAAAAAATGATCCGTCTGATTTCGTTAGAAAAAGTGTAGCCAACAACCTCAATGATATCGCCAAAGACCATCCCAGTGTAGTGATTGAGATAGTAAAGA
>JABSPG010000186.1 GCA_013214445.1 Ekhidna sp.
AAGCAAGCCGATCATATGGTTTGGATTTTACCTATGTGGTGGTACGGCATGCCTGCATTAATGAAAGGGTTTATCGATCGGATCTTTCTCCCGGGCTTTTTCTTCAAATACCAGAAAGGCAATCCCTTTCCTAAGAAACTTCTGAAAGGGAAAACTGCCCGATTGATCATCACCGCAGACACAGTGAGATGGTATGACCGCTGGTTCATGAGAAGTCCGTTGATCAATCAGTTCAAAAAAGGAACGCTGGAATTTTGTGGGATAAAGCCAGTCAAAGTCACCTATATCGCTCCCATCAAAGATTCATCCGATGCATTCAGAACAAAATGGCTATCGAAAGTGAAAAAGCTAGGAATGATAATCGCATAAAAAACTTCTAAATCAACAGTGCTTATGTAGTCGGCTCAGCAATTATTGTCAATCAAATCAGAAGCCTTAGAAATCAGTTAATTGTTAGTGGAACATTGGTCGTCGCTGGTGTTTTCATCTTCCAACTACTGGATGGTGAAGTTCCTTTCACACTTCAGTTCCTGTTGACTGCATTCATCCTGAAGTTACCCTTGGCCTGGGCAGTGAGATGGTATGGTTAGCGGATCATAGACCACATTATAATGCACTCTTAATTTCTAAGGTAGGCACTGGCCTACCTTTTTATTTTAAAGATTGTAATAAATTTAAAATCAGTGAATTTATAATCTTTGACCAACCAAAAATCCATAGCAGTTCTTCCCCTTGAGAATCTAAGCTCTGATCCAGAGAATGAATACTTCTCTGATGGAATGACTGAGGAGATTATCAATGCCCTCACCACCATAAAAGGACTCAAGGTAACAGCCAGAACATCTTCTTTCGCATACAAAAACAAGCGAAAGGACGTACGACATATTGGAAATGAGTTGGGAGTATCCCTTGTCTTAGAAGGAAGTATCAGGAAGTCCGGCGATAAAGTTCGAATCACTACCCAACTCATTCGCACAGACAATGGCTTTCACATTTGGTCGGAAAACTTTGACCGGAAACTGAATGATATATTTGTTCTCCAAGACGAAATCAGCTTGCTGGTAGCTGACAAAATTCGAGAAAATTATGGCCACTTAGATATAAAAGAACATCTTGTCGAAAGTCCCACCCAAAATGTAGAGGCCTATAATCTATACCTTAAGGGTCGTTACTATCAATTGAAATGGAATGCCAATGATTTTCATTTGGCAGTCAAGTATTACAATCAAAGTATAGAAGAGGATCGAAATTTTGCACTCCCTTATTTTGGGGCAGGACTCTGTTATGGCATTATGGCTTCATGGAAGTTTATGCCCTATCAGGAAGGCATACAGAAGGCAAAGGAATATTTATCTCAGGGTTTAGCATTAAACCAAGAATCCCATTTAAGCCACTTTGCGAAGGCTACCATAGAGCTTTGGGGGAAATGGAATTTTAAAAGTGGACACATTCATTTAACCAAATCGATTGCTTATAATCCATCTTTTACCGATGCTGAAGAGGGTTTAGCTGAACTGTACACGGCAATTGGTGACTTTGAAAAGGCGATGCGACATACAAAACGTATTTTGCTTATCAACCCATTTTCTCCTAATCATTTTTATACAAAGGGGAATATTGAATACTTGTCTGGAAAATACGATTTAGCCATAAATTCCATGCGATCAGCTCTCAAAATAGATCCTGATTTTTCTCTTGCGATCGAGGTTATAGCACTTTGTTATATCCTAAAGCAGGATGAGAAAAAACTTGAAGAATATTTAGATCAAAGTATGGTTGAAAATCCCACAGCATGCAGAGCACTATTCAAACTCATGTATCCAGACTCAACATTTGACTTTGATCTCAGCAACTTTGATCTATCTCTAGTTTCAAGAGAGGAACTTATCCCTTGGCATCTTTACCTGCAAGTTCATTTAGGCAACATTGGATTGGCTTTTGAAATTCTAGAAGCAAGTATTGCAGAAAAATCTGGACAAATTATAAACTTTCAAAACGATCCCTTTTTAAGTCCTTTACGTAGTTCAGATACTTATCAACAACTAATTGCAAAAGTCTTTGATCCTGGTCTTCTACCTGAAGTTATCAATCTAGGAGATACAGAGTCTACTTCCAGAAAGCCCCTTATGACTTCTGATGAGTCTGATCTGCTTTTGAAAAATCTGGAACAAAGTATGAAAGTGGAGAAGTTGTATCTAGATGCTTCTCTTTCCCTACGAACATTAGCAGAAAAACTAGATACCCATGCCAACAAGCTCTCCTGGTTGGTCAACAAACAGATCTGTCAAAACTTTAGTGACTATGTGAATACCTATCGCTTAATGGAATTCCAGAAAAAAGCAGTCATTCCTGAAAATAGTCACTTAACCATACTAGGGCTCGCTTACGAAAGCGGATTTAACTCTAAGTCTGTCTTCAACACTTTCTTCAAGAAAAATACTGGGCTGACACCTAAAGAATGGGTAAAGGAGCATAGGAAATAAGATGAGCCTGTCAATGTCTCCAAAAACCAAAAGAAACATTTCCAGAGTACTTCCTTTTGCCCTCATCTGGTGGTTGTACGGTTGGGTTGTGATCATTACAGAAACGGCAGTCACAAGAAATCAGAATCTAAATCCCGAAACGGATATATCATTTACGATACCTGTTTTAATCTTCGCCAATCTTGCCAATATCATCGTTGGCCTGATCGTCGGATCGCTTGAAGTGATCTATCTTCAAAAGCGATTTAAGAACAGAACCTTAAAGGCCAAGTTTTTTTACAAATTCTTGATCTACTTATCCTTGTTTTTAGTCGTAATCATCGCCTTTTATCCATTAGCATTTTCTTTAGAAACCGGTAGATCTTTTTTCCAGGCTGAAGCTTGGATCAAACTGGGTAAGTTTCTATCAAGTATCTCCTTTGTATCTACCCTATTTCATCTGTCAGTTTCTCTTATTATATGCTTACTCTATTCGGCAATCAGCGAGAATCTTGGCCATCAAGTACTACTCAACTTCTTTACCGGAAAGTACCATGCACCTACGGAAGAACAGCGCATATTCATGTTTCTGGATATGAAACAGTCAACCACCATTGCTGAGAAGCTGGGCCACAAGAAATACTTTGAATTGCTGCAGTCATACTATGAAGTAATGTCAGATCCTATCATCAATACTCACGGGGAGGTATATCAATATATAGGTGATGAGGTAGTGATCACTTGGCAATCGGAAAAAGGGCTAAGAAAAAACAACTGCATTGAATGTTTCAGGGAGATTAAAGAAAACCTGAGTAGAAATGCCGACTCTTTCGAAGGAAAGTATCGTGTAGTCCCAGATTTTAAAGCAGCAATCCACCTCGGGGAGGTAACTACTGGAGAGATTGGTGCACTTAAAAAAGAAGTGATCTACACAGGAGACGTACTCAATACAACCGCGCGTGTGCAGCATCTTTGTAACGAAAAACAAGCTGACTTACTCATAACACAAGACCTTGTAAACGGCTTGGAACTCCCAGACGAATTGAAGCAAGAATTCATCGGAGAGCTACCACTAAAGGGGAAGACCAAGCCTGTCAAATTGTACAAAATACATCTGTAAGGTTTGTTCTTTTACAAACCCGCAACCTGCATCATTACTTTCACCATCAAAATCACAGCATCCCGTGACACTTCTAACTGGTTCAAGGTACCAGTCAAATAAATATCTAAGTCAGGGCAGTAATACATGGAAGTTCCATTCAAACCTGAGTGTCCTATCAGGGCCCAATTGGGTAAAGTAGGGTCAAGTTCATTTAAGGAGATCTTTCGCAAACCAAAGCCATACGCCATTCCCTTCGATTCTTCTGTCCATTGCTGCATGTTATTTAAGGTTTCCAAGGATACTAACTTACCATTCATTAGTGCTTCCTGAAAGGCGATCAAATCGCTTCCTGTTGAAACAACTGCTCCTCCTGCCCAGTCTGCACTTAGGCTTCTAAATGTGCTTATCTCGTATTCGCCCGCATACATTTCAGCTAAGTTGCCTGTGGGTTCTATAGCTTTCGATCTTTGATTTAGATACGTCTGGTTCATCTTGAGCGGGACGAAAATATTTTTAGCTAAAAACTCATGAAACTTCATTCCGCTGATCTTTTCTATGATCATTCCTAGCAATATATACTCTGTATCTGTGTAAGTATATCCTGTACCTGGCGCAAAAGAAGGTTCAAAGTGAGCTTTAGCAAAAGCAACCAAGTCTTCTGGTTGCCAGAATCGATGAGGCTCCATCATGATCAAATCAAACATGGTAGGTGAGCCATCTCTTGTTGTATCATCGAAATAATCCGCCAATCCAGAGGTGTGTTGTAAGAGGTGCGCCACTGTAATAGAATCACTGTAATCTACTCCATTAAGGACGTGTAAGCCATCCATTATATCAGCAGATAAATATTCTGCAATCGGATCATTAAATTGAATCTTCCCTCGATCTACAAGGATGCCAATAGCCGTAGCTGTAAAGGTCTTACCCACACTGGCTGTGAAGTAAGGGTTGCTGGTGGTCACCTTACGCCCATCCTTGAAAGATCCTTTTGCAGTACTCCACTCAAAATTTCTGGAAGGTGAGTAAAGGGAAAGAAAGACGTTCTTCACATTTTCCTTTCTTAACTCCTCTTCTAAAAGGAAATCTATTGTGTATATAACAGTGTTTTGTTTTTCTTGTGCTAAAAGGGAACAAACCATTCCAAAACCTAGAAGTGATAATAAAATTGTCTTTTTCATTGCGTTCATTTTTTTGAACAAAACTCCGATTCAGACGGGTTACAATCGTTCGAAATCTCATAGCTTGGAGATTTCGAACCACTTTCATTAGGAGCGCTTTTTTTATCCAAAAACCTGCCTTATAGAAGCTATAATGCGGTTACACACGAGCAAGTGATGAAAAAAAGTCCTGATTTTCATTAAGCAGTCCCATCATATAATCCGAGACGAATAGCGCAGCTCATCATTTCAATTTTGAGTCATCATTCAATCTTAAAACGAAATAACAATGACAACTTTAATTAAGAAAATCACACTGTTAATGACAGTAGCACTTATAGCAGCGATGAGTGCTTGCAGCGATGATGACAGCAATCCACAACCCAATCCAACGGAGTATACTTCTGCTGAAGCATACCTAGAAGAAATTGGATTTTCAGGAAGTGTATTGATCCGCCAAGGAGATACTGACTTGGTAAGGAAAGGATTTGGAATGGCTGACCTAGCCAATGGCACTTCAAATGATCCTTCACTAATTTATCGAATTGGATCGGTAACTAAATCTTTCACTTCAGCAGCCATAGTCAATCTCAAAAAAGACGGACTGATTGAAAGTTTTGATCAGCCTCTAAGCGATTTTGATGACGAATTTCCACAGGGTGACCAAATCACCATCAGACACTTGATGACGCATCATTCAGGAATTCCTGATTACGTAGGGCCCATAGAAGCCTATGTAGAAGAGAATAACTACTTCTTTGATACAGAGGAAATCTTCGATATTGTCATGGAATCAATAGTAGAAGATGGATTGATCTTCACACCCGGAGAAGTCTTTTCCTACTCCAACTCCAACTACCTGATTATGGGTATTCTGATCGAGGAGCTTACAGGAAAAACCTATCAGGAATACTTACAAGAAAAGGTTTATGCACCACTTAACCTTCTCCATACTGCAAAGGGTCCTGATGCAATTACTGGAACAGAAAGAGTAAGAGGGTATAGCGATGGCTTGGAGGTTGGAGCCTATCAAATGCAGATTGCTTACAGTGCAGGAGAAATCGAAAGCACCATTGCCGACCTGGAAAAATGGGGTGATGCTATGCTAGGAAACTACTACACTGCGGAAGAAAAAGAAGTCGTCTTCGCCGCTCCAACAGGTCAAGATGGTCTCAATGCACCAGGCGCAGGTTGGTTTACACTCAATATTGAGGATCAGGTGATCTATCACCATGGGGGTAACATTGATGGGTTTACGAGCTTTTTAGCCCTAATTCCAGAATCCGATGGGCTAATTATCCTGCTCAGTAATGAGCAAGACAAAGATGAGCAAAGGAACCAGATTTTGGAGACCATCATGAAAAACGAATTCTAATACTCAACAAAATGAAAAAGATAATAGTAGCAGGATCGACAGGATACTTAGGAAGTCATCTTATCAAAGAATTACAAAGTCAGAAGCTTCCATTTCAGGCCATAGCAAGAAATGAGCAACGACTTCTTGAGCAGGGGTTAAACCCGGAGCAAATCATTAAAGCAGAAGTCACAGATACTACCACACTTACTGGCAAACTCCAGGATGCTGAGGTGATAATTTCAACCGTGGGTATCACGAGACAAAAAGATGGCCTCACCTACATGGATGTAGACTATCAAGCCAACGTGAATTTACTCAATGAGGCGAAAAAGGCAGGCATTAAGAAATTCATTTACGTCTCTGTAATCAATGGGGAAAAGATGCGAAATCTAAAAATCATGGAAGCCAAGGAGAAATTCGTGGATGAACTAAAAAGCTCAGGCATGGACTACCTTATTATTCGTCCAAACGGCTTCTTTTCTGACATGAAAGATTTTCTAGATATGGCCCAAAAAGGTAAAGTATATCTCTTTGGGAATGGTGACTTCAAATTAAACCCCATCCATGGAGCTGATTTAGCAAAAGCAATTATTGAGTCTCTAGATATTAAGCAACATGAAATCATCGTGGGTGGACCAGATATTCTCACTCAGAATGAAATTGCAGCATTGGCTCTCAAAACGTGGATGAGACCGATTAAGATCGTCCATTTTCCAGATTGGATTAGGAAACTGATCATCCGAGTGATGAGAGTGCTAACTTCGTCTAAAACCTACGGGCCGATCGAGTTTTTTCTCACCATGCTTGGACAAGACAACATTGCGCCCAGACATGGGGTACACAGACTTCAATCCTTCTTTACTTGGGAAGTGGATCACCTCAACAATCTTCAAAACCATAAAAAATGAACCTTTATTGCGAAGCATGATCAAACAGCACTGTCCTAGCTGCAGATTTGAAAGTGTTTTTCTAAAACCAACTTATAACATAGGATTCACTAAAATGCATAGACAGTGCCCTAACTGAGGGCAGGCTTTAGAACCTGAACCTTGCTTCATCTTTGCCACATCAATCAGTAAACTATTTTCAAAATGAAAAAACAAGCATGGCTAATTGCCACTATCGCATTGACGAGTTTAACAATCAATGCACAAACACGAATGATTGAAGCTAATGACACCATTAGACAATTCACAATTTATAGCTCATCTAAAATCAAGGCTAACGAAAAAGTACCGTTATTACTCAATTTTCACGGATCTGGAATGACCGCTTTAGAACATATGTTTTATACAAACACTAACACTTTAGCCGAAGAAAAAGGTTTTATTGTGGTGTATCCACAAGGTCTCAATAACGATTGGAATGTTGGCTTTGAACAAGACTATGACAATGGAACTAAAGATGTGGAGTTCA